>JAPOZF010000084.1 GCA_026706165.1 Gemmatimonadota bacterium | reverse complement strand
GGGCGATTACGGTCCCCTCTTTTTTCACGAACATCTCCCCCTGGATGCGGGGCTTGTAGAAAGTTCCGTACACGTGTCCGGAGCCCTCGAGCAGGAGATCGGCGAGCTCGTTGCGCACCGCCATTTCCCGCACGTCCACCTGCAGGTCGAGGTGGATGGTTTCGAGGAAGGGGTCCTGCAGTGCGGGCGGCGGCGGCGGCAGGGGGGGTGCCGTCAGGTCGACGAGGGGGGGCTCGGAGATGCCTTGGTCGAGCAGCAGCTCTCCTTTGAGCAGCGATCCGTTTTCCCGGCTGCGGAACTGCAGACGGCCTTGGGCGGCCGGCACCAGAAAGACGTCGTCATACCCGAAAGGCACGCCGTCGATCGCCAGCACGAGGTCGTAGTCGAGCCGCTCAGCGGAAATCTCCAAGTGGCCGCTCAACTCGCATTCTCCCTCGCCGGGGGACGGGTAGCCGGAAAAATCGGTGAGAAGGCCGCGCCGGCCGGAGAACTCGATCCGCCCCCGGGGAAAGGCGTAGCCCGGGTCGACGTCGATGAACCGGAAGCCGACCTCCTCGACCTCGAGCTCCCCGTTCACCTGCGGATCGGACCCGAGGCTGGTCGCGGCCAGGTCGAAGCGGACGAGCCCGTCCAGGGTCTCGAGCTCCGGCACCTGGTCGACGAAGATGAAAAGGTTGACGCCCTCGGTCCGCGCCGACAGCTCGGCCCGTTCCCAAACGGCCTTCCAGGTGCGGGGGTGCACCGGCAGGTTGCCGGAAACCGCCACCTCGTCGGCAAGCGGCGTCGACCAGAGGGCCTGCAGGGTTGCGAGGCCGCCGGCGACCTCGACATCCGCGGTCAGGTCGCCGAACTCCTCAGTCGCGGCGGTGGCGGTCAGGGAAAGGGAGCGTCCCCCTGCCGAATCGGTCAGCGCGGCGACGGCATCGACCGTGCCCGCCGGCAGGGAGGACTCCCCGATTCCGAACGCAGCGGCGCTCAGCAGGTCAACTTCGGACAGCTCCAGGGTGATCCTGTGACTCCCGGATGCCGTCTGCAGGCCTGCCGAGACCGACCCGGCGGGATGGTCGTAGCGGCCGCTCTCCTCGTCGAGCCTGGCCAGGGTAAGGGTCATGTGCTGGGGCTCTTCCCCCCCGAACCGGACCTCCACTCCTTCACCGGGCACCTCCAGGTGCAGAGTCCCCTTCTCGATTTCCAGGTGGCTGAGGCGGGCGCTTCCCGACAGGCTGGTCCACGTGATTCCGGAAGCGAGGCCGTCGGCGGGAAAGGAGAGGGCGCCGCTCAGTCCCAGCGAGCCGCCGACGCTGTCGTCGAGGGCGTAGCTGAGGACCGGTCCCAGGTCGAGACCGCCAGCCCCGATCCCGAGGTGAGCGCGCTCCCCGGATGCGGCGTCCCCGGACAGGGCCGTCCCCGGCATGGCCAGGCGGACCGCGAGGCTTCCGGCTTTCGTTTCCCCGCCGCTGCCCGCCGGCTGGGTCAGCTCGACGACCGCGACGGTACTGTCCCGGTGAGATACCACCGTCCGCAGCCGGCCGAGGCGGCGCTGCTGCAGGTGCACCTCGAACAGCTCCAGCTCTCCGTCGAGCTCGGGGCGGTCGGCGGTACCCCGCAGCCGCAGCCCGAGGATGCCGCGCGCCGTGAGGGCCCCGTCGGCGAGGGTCAGGAAGACGGAATCGATCGCCGCCCGGGCCGACAGCGAGTCGGCGGCCCGGGCGGAGGCGGTCAGGGTGCCGGCCGGCGTTGCCAGCGACACCGGGGCGATTTCGGTAACCCCGCTGCGGTGGGTTGCGCGAACCGGCTCGATTGCCTGAAAGACCTGCTCGTGGAACGACAGCTCGACCTGCTCCAGAAGCAGCTCGGCGTGGAGCATTTCGGGACGCCCCGTCTCGCCGCTGGCGGACAACTCCCCGGAGAGCAGGAGGTAGTCCAGCCGGTCGGAGACGGGGTCGCGGCGGGTGGCGGTAACGCTGTCGAGCCGCGCGGTCGCGGAAAAACGTCCCGTCCCCTCCAGGTGGGCCTCGGCGTGCAGGCCCCGGCCGCGCAGCAGCACGCTGGTGGTCCCGTCGTCGAACGAGATGCCGGTGTCGATATCCCCGGCGCTCCAGCCGCGGTACCCCACCTCCTGCAAGGCGATGGTCGCCCCCAGTTGTGCGGCGTCCCAGTCGAACGACCCCGCTTCCAGCCCGGCGGTTACCGAGCCGGACAGTTCCGGCAGCAGCCGGTCGAGCCGGGTGGGCTGGATAGCGGCGTGCAGCGTGTCGACGGACCCGGCCTTCAGGTCGGTTTCAACTCCGGCGAGCATGCCGCCGCCGTCGAGGGAGAGGGTCAACTCCGTCTTCCGCCAGTCCTCCACCAAGGCGCGCATCGAGAGCGGCCCGAACTCCGGGCCGAGTCCGGGCAGCTCCTCCACCGTCAGGTCGGCGAGGAGCTCGCCGGGAGACAGGTGCCCGGTGACCGCGGCCGGCATCCGGGTCCCGATCAGGGGGCCGGCATCGAGCTTTCCGCGCAGATCGATGGCGTACCGGTCCGGGCCTGCCAGCGTTCCTGCCGCAGCGACGGAGCCGAGGGTCGACTCGAGCGCCGCGGTGAGTCCGGGGCCGTCGAGGTGCGCCTCGAGGGTGAGGTCAAGCGGGGTTGCCGCTTCCGGCCGCAACCCGGAGAGCCGGGCCTCGAGGCGGGCGTCCAGCTCTCCCCAGGCGGCGCGCCCGCCCGCCTTCAGGGTGGCGGACAGCAGGCCGTCGGCGGCGCCCGAGGTAAGGGGGGCGATGGCCAGGCCGGCGATCTCCAGGCTTGCCCTCAGGCTGTCGCCGGCGGCGTGGGCGTACTCTCCCCCCAGTCGCACCCTGCCCTCTCCCTCCGCTGACTCGATGAGAAGGGAGTCGACGGAGATCCTTTCCCCGGTAACGCGCGCCGCGGCCGTCCCGGTGTAGTCGCCGAAGACGGAATCGCTCAACGCTCCGGATGCCGCCACGTCGAGGTCGAGGGCTGCCATGGCCCCGGACAGGGTGACAACTCCCTCGCCCCGCCGCGAAGGAGACCGGGCGCTGACTGCAGTTTCCAGATGTAGCGGAAGGGACTCGGTCAGGCCCAGGGTCCCGGTCCCGGCCGCGGTGAATCGGGCATTCCCGGTGGATGCGCGCACCGACAGGCTGTCAGCCGCCAGGCGGTCCGCTTCGACCGTAATCAGGGCCTCGAGGGCGCCGGATGCGCCCGTTTCCCCCCGCGTCAGCTGAACGTCAGGGGCGGTGATCCGTAGCCGCCTGCCGGAGGAGGGACCAGTCGAGGATCCGGGTGCCATTTCGAAGCGCAGATCGATCCGGTTTGCCACTACCCGCAGGCTGCCGTCGCGGAGCGCGAACTCGGCGCCCGAAACCGATATGAAAGGGATGTCGTCGAGGGGCAGGCTGAACTGCCCGGGTTCCGGGGTGGCGGGGGGAAGCGGTGCCGGATCCACCGCCGGAGTCGCGGCGGAGTCCGGCCGCGACAGGTCGATCTCGATCCTCGGGGATTCAACCGCGACTTCCCGGTCCCAGATCGTCGCCGCCAGCGACGGGACCGCAATCGCCGGCGAACCGGACCGGCCTCCGGCGCGAACCTCTTCGAAGCGGGGCCTGCCCAGAAGCGAGCCTGCAGTGGAGCCAATCTCCACCTTCCATCCATACCTCGGGGCCGCATGTTCGACGGTCCGGGCAAGGACGTAGACACCGAGGGGAGTCAGCAGCAGGAGGAGAAGAAGAAGGGCTGCCGCACCCGCCCCGGCGAAGAGGATGGTTCGCCGCATCGATCAGGCGACTCGGTACCCGCGGCTTGGCCGCAAGGTTCGGGAAACGGCTATCCCGGCGGCCATCACCGGGTCGTGCGGGTCAGTTCACCGGAGACGTCGAAGAGCGAATCAGGAAGGGCCGAGTTGGAAAGGGACTTCACCGTTCGCACGAGCTCGAACACCTGGTTTTCCTTCCTCGCGCCCTGCCGGGTGAAGACTTTGAGGACGGACTGCATGTGGAAACCTTCGAGGGCGTCGAGCTCCTCCTGCAGGCTTTCGTGGTCGGCGATCGCTTCCGGGGCTCCCCCGATGCCGGAGCGAATCAGCGACGGATAGGAGGTCTTGCGAGCCTGCAGCTCCTGAAACCGCCGGATATCCCGGTATCCGGGGAAGTCGTCGGCCGCCCACGCCTGGTACAGGTAGCGGTTCTCGCGCCGCACCTTCCCGGTTCCCGGATCCAAGTTCTGGACCTTCATCTCCGCGGCGACCCGGTGGCAAGGGATGCCGGCGACCCGTTTGGTATCGTCGAGGATGCGGGTGCGGAACTCCACTTCCCGGTCGGGGCCGCCGGCGGCCGCCTTGGCTGCCGGAGGGGTGCCCCCCCCGGCTTCATCGGAAGTGCCGGGGGGAGGAAGCGGTTCCCGCGAGTAGGATGCCCGGGTGTGGTCGATCTGCAACAGGTTTGCCCGGTCGAGCTGAAGGATGGTGCTGCCGTCGGTGGTTCCGCCCTGCCGGCGCAACGCTTCCGCTCCGCTTTTCGAGGTCTCGATCAGCGAGTGTACCCGCTGACGCTGCCCCTTGATGTACACCTGGTTGGTGGTCTTGCGAGCCCCGGTTTTCTTGGGGCCGACCCCCTTGTTGACGATCTCCTCGACGTAGGACACGTCCGCAGCCGCCATGGCGGCCCAGCCTGCGGCGGCAACAGCCATCGAAACCAGCTTCATACAGTGCCCTCCTGCGCGAATAGATCGGGTGGTGGGGGAATATGTACGCTGTCTGAGGCCCGCGGCCGGGGAGAGCCCGGTTTCCGCCTGTAAGGGGGAACTCCAGGAGGCTCGCCGTTTGTTTTTTCCCGGATTCTGGGAAGCACCGGTTGCGGGCGGGTTTTGCGGCTTCAGACCGGTTGCCTGTCGCCGGTCAATCGCGGTCGCCGCGAAGTATCAGGAGGCGCACGAGGTGCATCAGGGAGGTGGCGGCGGCGGCGACGTAGGTCAGGGCCGCGGCATTGAGGACCCGCCGCGCCAGAACCCCTTCCTGCGGCGCGAGGTAGCGGCCGTCGACGAGCTGCGCCATGGCGCGCGAGCTGGCGTTGAATTCGACCGGAAGGGTGATCACCTGGAAAGCGAGCACTGCGGCGAACAGGGCGATGCCGATGTCCATGAGGAAACCCTGGTTGAAGAAGAAGCCGATCAGGAAAAGGGGGAAGGCCGCGGTCGATCCGATGTTGGCGACCGGCAGGAAAGAGTGCCGGAGATTCAGCGGCATGTAGCCCCTGGCGTGCTGGAGGGCGTGCCCCACCTCGTGGGCGGCGACGGCGAGCCCGGCGAGGTGATGGCCCCGGAAGATGCCGGTCGACAGCCTGACCACTTTGTCGCGCGGATCGTAGTGGTCGCTCAACACCCCGTCCACCTCCTCGACCGCGACGTCGTAAATGCCGTTTTCCCGCAGCAGACGGCGCGCGGTTTCCGCCCCCGAAATCCCCGCCGCCGAGGCGACCTGGCTGAACTCCCCGTAGGTTTTTCTGACCTTCCACTGCGCGTACAGGGCCAGCAGAATGCAGGGGATGAGCAGCAGCATGGTGGAGTCGAAAAAGAAGAATGGCATGCCGACGACCTCCTCGGTAAACCGGTTTACGGCTTTAGAATTTGAGCCAATGACGGGACTTCATCAAACAAGAAACCGCGGGGAACCTGTTGCGGTTCCCCGCGGCTGGGACAGGGGCGGCGGACGAGGCCGTCAGGCGCCCTTCACCTCGATCTTCCTGCCCCGCTCCTCGGCGGCGCGCGGCAGGTTGACGGTCAGAAGACCGTCCCGGAAAGAGGCTTCTACCGCCTCCGCATCGACTCCGAACGGCAGCCGGAGGCGGCGGACGAACCGGCCGCTGCGGCGTTCGCGGCGGTGCCAGGTTTCTCCGTCCTTCTCTTCTTCCTCCCGACGCGAGGCGGTCAGGGTCAGAACACCGTCATCGACAGCGACGTCGATCTCTTCGGGCTTCAAGCCCGGAAGTTCGGCCTTTACGGCGAGGCCTTCTTCATTCGAGCTGACGTCGACTGCCGGGAGATGGGCGAAGTCCGCCCCTCCGCGGAAGAGCCGGTCGAACTCCTCGTGGAACGAGGCGAGCCCGGGGAACGGACTCCGGAAGCCGGCAGGGCCGGGAACGGCGTGGCGAAAAATGGTCGGCAACATGGTGAACCTCCTTTGGTTTGAGTTCGGCTTCTTGCAGCCGATGTTGCGCGACCAAGGCTTTGCAATCCCCGTGCCAGGAATCTTCCTATGAACCGTATCTCGTTGTTTTCATTGTGCTTACTGTTCTGTCTATCCTTTTTTGACAATGGCAGGTTCAGGACGAGACCGCCATAATGACAGCACTGGCAGTAGATTTCCAATAAAACGTGTCATTGTGGCACATGGCCGGGAATTTCCCGGATCGAGGTTTGACACACAGACCGCTTTTCGTTATTCTCGGCGCGGGCCAACTGCTTAAAATACATATGGTTATTAACGGTCACCCCATGGCTGAGATCGCACAGTCGGGTTTGAAGAATCTGGGTGAGGTTCATCGCAACCTGAGCCCGCCGCACCTGTACCGGGAAATCCTGAAACGCGGGGAGGCCGTGGTCTCCCACGACGGGGCGATCGTCGCCGAGACCGGGGAGTACACCGGGCGCTCGCCAAGGGACAAGTTCATCGTCGGCGACCCCGATTCGGAAGGGGACATCTGGTGGGGGGACGTCAACCGCGAATTCCCGGGGGATTTCGACTCCCTGCACGGCAAGGTCGCCGGACACCTCGAGGGCCGCGACGTCTTCGTGCAGGATCTCTACGCCGGCGCCGACCCGGTGTACCGGCTGTCGGTGCGCGTCGTCACCGAGCTGGCCTGGCACAGCCTGTTCGCCCGCAACATGTTCATCCGTCCCCCTCCCGGGCAGCTTCCGTCCTTTGAGCCGGACTGGCACCTGATCTACGCCCCGGGCCTGCGCGCCGAGCCGGAGAGGGACGGGACGCGCTCGGAGGTGTTCGTAGTCCTCAACTTCGCCGCCCGCACCATCCTGATCGGCGGCACCCGCTACGCCGGCGAGCTCAAGAAATCGGTGTTCACCCTGCTGAACTACATCCTCCCGAAGCAGGGCGTGTTGAGCATGCACTGCTCAGCCAACAAGAACCCGCAGGGGGACTCGACCCTCTTCTTCGGCCTTTCCGGCACCGGCAAGACCACCCTGTCCGCCGATTCGAGGTACGAGCTCATCGGGGACGACGAGCACGGCTGGAGCGACTGCGGGGTGTTCAATTTCGAAGGAGGGTGCTACGCCAAGGCGATCCGCCTGCGATTGGACCAGGAGCCGGAGATCTTCGCGGCGTCGCACCGCTTCGGCGCGGTGCTGGAGAACGTCGTCCTCGACCCGTCCTCGCACCGGGTCGACCTCGACGACGACTCGAAGACCGAGAACACCCGCTCCTGCTACCCGCTCGATTTCATTCCCAACGCGAGCCTCGACGGTATCGGGGGGCATCCGAGCAACGTCGTCATGCTGACCTGCGATGCATTCGGGGTGCTCCCGCCGGTGTCGCGACTGAGCGACGAGCAGGCGATGTATCACTTCCTCTCGGGGTACACCGCCAAGGTGGCCGGCACCGAACGCGGGGTCAGCGAGCCCTCGACCACCTTCTCACCCTGTTTCGGAGGGCCGTTCCTCGTGCACCACCCCACCTTCTACGCGCGCCAGCTCGGCGAGCGCCTGAGCCGCCACGGATCGAGATGCTGGCTGGTCAATACCGGCTGGAGCGGTGGGACCTACGGGGAGGGGGAGCGCATCAGCCTCGCCTACACGCGCGCCGTCGTCTCGGCGATCCTCGACGGCAGGCTGGAGTCCGTTCCGCGCCGGGTCGATCCGGTCTTCGGGCTGCAGGTGCCCAGGGAGTGTCCGAACGTGCCTGCCGGGGTGCTGGATCCCAGGTCGACCTGGCGCAACCCCGGCGCCTACGACGACAGGGCGCGGGACCTGGCAGGCCGCTTCGGCGAGCACTTCGCCCGGTACGAAGCGCTGGCTCCCGAGCTTCGCAAGGTCGCGCCTCGGTCCGGGTAGGTGCCGGGTCCTACGGTGGATCCGGTTTCAGCGGGGCCGTCGCCACGGCGTCGCGAACGACATCGGCTTCCACCTCGGGTTGGCCGGCCGACACGATGTCGGCCGGCAGCGTGAGCTTCAGGGGCACCGCCGATCCCGCCGAGACGATCATCTGGAAGGCCTCTTCGACGGTGAGGTTGGTGAGCCGCAGCTCCCCCCTGGGGATGATAAGCATGAAGCCGGTGGTGGGGTTGGGGGCCGTGGGAATGAACACGCTGTTGGCGGCCTGCGCCTCTCCCTCGGCGGGGACCTCGCCG
>JAPOZF010000335.1 GCA_026706165.1 Gemmatimonadota bacterium | reverse complement strand
CAGAGCCCGTATGACGACAAGGGGGTCGACACCCCGCCCAGCGCTTACACCGGCGACGCCTCCGTGGCCTACTTCGTACGGGGCAGTCAGACCAAGCTGCGCGCCCACGCCGGCAACAGCTTCCGGGCGCCGTCGCTGTACGAGCGCTTTGGGGGCACGTTCTCGTCGTTCTCCGGGGGGTTCAACTACTGGGGCGACCCGCGTCTGAATCCTGAGCGTGCGATCGCGGTCGACGGCGGCATCGACCAGTGGTTGTTCGGCTCGCAATGGCGGATGAGCGGGACGTTCTTCTACACCAACTTGCAAGAGACCGTCATTTTCGATTTCGCCAATTTCCCCGCGAATGACATCTTCGGCCGCTTCGGCGGTTACCGGAACGCCGCCGGCGGCATCGCGCGCGGCGTCGAGTTCAGCACCCAGGTCTCGCCGCTGTCCAGCACCAGCATTCAGGCGGCGTACACGTACACCAACTCGGATTCACGCACCCCGACCATCGGCGCCGACTACTTCCAGGTCCCGGGACTTTCCAAGCACGTCTACACGATGACCGCAACCCAGTGGATTGCAAAGCGGTTCAACGTCACCTTCGACCTGTTCGCCGCCAGCGGCTACATCCTCTCGCCGTTCGGCGCGCGGGGCCGACGCATGCTCTTCGACGGCCCCGTAAAGGCAGACGTAGTCTTCCGGTATGACCTCCCGGTCGCCGATCAGAGAACCCTCGAGCTGTACGTCAAAGTCGAAAACCTCTTCGACAATGACATCTACGAGGACGGATTCGGAGCGCCCGGCGCTTGGGCGATCGGCGGGATTTGCTTCAAGTTCTAGACAAGACCTGAGTGACGATCCATGACCACCGCCGCCCGCACGGGTCAGATCCTGATTCTGCCGAACAACGTGTTTCTGACCATGTCGCACCACGTGATCGGCCTCGTCGAAGACATGGCCGCGGCGCTCTACCCGGAGGCGGCATGAGGCGGTCGACCCAGGCGGCGCTGATTGCGGGCGGGCTGTTTTGTGCAGCTCTCTTCGTCGCAGCATGGCGTTTCGGCGACGATTTGGCGCCGTTGGCGGGAACGCAGTCGACCTGGGAAGGCGCGTCGGCAAGCGAGCCGTTCCCGCGGACCGCCCGCGACATCCACGGCGTCGAGTTGACGCTCCAAGGCCCGCCGCAATCGGTGGGCTCGCAAGCGCTCGTGACCGACCACTATCTGTTTGCAGTTGTGCCGCACGAGCGCATCGTTGGGGTCAGCGCCGTGGCGCACGACCCGCGCTACAGCTATGTGGCGGACATGGTGAGCCGGATGGACGTCGTCGTCACGTCCGATCCCGAAGCGGTCCTGCGCCGAAGGCCGGAGCTGATGCTGGTGGGCGAGTCCGCCCGGGCCGACTACGTGGAGATGACGCGCGCGTCCGGCGTACCGGTCTTCCGCATGCGAACGGTTGCGGAAACCTTCGGCCAGATCGCCGAGGGCCTGGAAGCGACAGGCTATCTGACGGGCGAGGACGCCGCTGCCGACCGCGAGATCGAACGGTTGCGCGAGCGAATTCGCACCACCCGGGCGCGCCGCCCGGCGGACGCCCCGGCGCCCCGCGTACTCGCCTTCTCCAGCTTCTCCTACACCTACGGCGAGGGATCGCTGTTTGACCACATCGTCACCGCTCTCGGCGCCGTCAACGTGGGAGCGGAGCAAGGGATCGGCCCCTATGGATCGATCAGCAGCGAACACGTCGCCTCCTGGAATCCGGACTGGATCGTTTGCGCCGGGGAGCCGGATTCCATCGAAAGCGTCCGCGAGCGCCTGCTGGCGGACCCCGGCGTCGCCGTGACTGCGGCCGGCCGGGAGCGGCAAATTCTGGTGGTCGAAAACCGCCGCTACTTGTCCATGTCCCAACACGCCGTGGGGCTGATGGAAGCCCTCGCCGTCGCGCTCTACCCGGAGGCGAGGTGAAGCGCGAAGCCCTGGCCAGGCAACGCCCCGCCGTGGCGGCTTCCGAGCCGGAGCAGCCCGCCCACCCGCGGATCGGACCGGCGCTGGTCTACTTTCCCGTCGCCTCGATGTTGCTGGCTGTGGTGGCCGTGGCGGCGGTTTCGATCGGCAGTACGGACATCGCCTGGAGCACGGTTGTGCGGGTTGTCGCCGCGTCGATTCTGCCGGAGGGCTGGGTCGACGTGACCGGTGTCTCTGAAACGGAACGGGTCATCGTTTGGCTGATTCGCATGCCGCGCGTCATCGTCGCCGCACTGGCCGGCGGCGCGCTGGCTGTGGCCGGGACGCAGCTCCAGGGCATCTTCCGCAACCCGCTGGCCGAACCGAGCGTGATCGGCGTCAGCCAGGGCGCGGCGTTGGGAGCGGTCATCTCTTTCGTCACCGACATGGCGATGCGGTCGGCCTTGTGGCTGCCGCTGTGCGCCTTTGTCGGAGCCTTCGTGGCGCTGTTCACCGTCTACTTGATCGCCAGCCGGGGCGGGCGCACGCCGATCGCGACGCTGCTGCTCGCCGGAATCGCTCTCGGCGCCTTGATCAGCGCCGTTTCGTCCCTGCTGATCTCACTCAGTTTTGTCAACTGGCAGGTGGCGGCCGAGATTGTCTTCTGGATGATGGGCGGGCTCGACAGCCGCACCTGGACGCACGTCTGGATCAGCCTGCCGTTTCTCACCCTGGGGCTGCTCGTCTCGTTGTCGCATACCCGCGACCTCGACCTGCTGCTGCTGGGAGAGGAAACCTCGGCGTCGCTCGGCGTCGAGGTGGAGACCGTGAAACGCACGTTGCTGACGACGGCGGCGCTGTTGACCGGAGCCGCGGTGGCGGTGAGCGGCGTGATCGGGTTCGTCGGCTTAGTGGTGCCGCACATGATTCGGCTGTTGCTGGGCCCGTCACATCGGACCTTGCTCCCGGCCAGCGTGCTCACCGGCGCGCTGTTCCTGATCGTGTGCGACCTGCTTGCCCGCACAGTCCATCCGCCTACCGAGATCCGGCTGGGTATCGTCACCGCGGCGTTCGGAGCGCCATTCTTCCTCTACCTGCTCCGTCGGCGACGGAAGGAGATCGGCTACCTGTGAGTTTGCGATTGGAAGGCGCCGGAATCCGGATCGACGGCCGCTGGCTCGTCCGCGACGTGTCACTCGAAATCTTGCCTGGGCGCGTCACCGCATTGGTCGGCCCGAATGGCTCGGGCAAGTCGACCGTCTTGCGGCTCCTTGCCGGTCTGTGGCGTCCGACCGAAGGGCGAGCGACCATCGGCGATCAGGGATTCGACGGGCTGACCCGCCGGGAGCTGGCGCGCCGCATCACCTTTGTGCCGCAGGACACCCGCGTCGACTTCGCTTTCACAGTGCGCGATATCGTCGCCATGGGGCGGCATCCGCACCTCGGCCGATTCGAATCCCCGACGCATGTGGACACGGCGGCGATCGAGGCCGCATTCGAGCGAGCCGACGTCGGCCATCTGGCTGATCGCTTGGTCAACGAGCTGTCCGGCGGCGAGCGGCAGCGCGTGCTGATCGCCCGCAGCCTGGCAACGCAAGCCGACGTGATCCTGCTCGACGAGCCGACCTCCAGCCTGGACGTCGATCACACGCTCGATACCCTTGCGCTGCTCCGGGAGTTGACCGGCGAAGGCAAAGCGGTCGCCCTGGCGCTGCACGATCTCAATGCTGTCGTCCGCTGGGCCGACCACGCGGGCCTGCTGAACGAGGGCGGCCTGCGGGCCTTCGGTCCCGTGCATGAGGTCCTGCGAGAAGAGTTGGTTGAACCCGTGTTTTCCGTCCAGGTCGAGCGCCTGCACTCGGCCAGGGGGGCCAAGACGCTGGTCTTTCATCGCCGCAACGTGGACCGGACCGGATCCGAGCCGAGGGACCGCTCGCATCTGGAGCAGTCGCCCATCCACGAAATTCCCCACCAGGAAGGCGAGAGCAAGAGTATCCGCGTCCAGGACGGACACCTGTTCATCTGTCAGGATTGCTGCTGCGGTCGAAGGGACTGCGGCTTCGCTGCCATTCCGCTCGACGAGTTCAAGCAGCAGTGGAAGGACCGCGGCATTCGGCGGCGGTTTCATCTGACCATCAGCGGGTGCTTGGGACCTTGCGCCATGGCGAACGTCGTGCTGGTCAATTTTCGCGGACAGTCCACCTGGCTGCATTCGATCAACGACCCCAATGACGTGACCCGCATTTACGACTATGTGGAGAAAATGCTGTTCGCCGACCGCTGGCTGCCTCCGCCCGACGGCCTGCGCCAGCGACACTTCCAACGTTACCTGGCCGACAGCATCGACCAAACGCAATGCTCACTCGATCGTTGATGGTCGGCGGGACCGCCTCCCACGTCGGAAAGAGCTGGATGGCGACCGCGATCTGCCGCCATCTCTATCGCCGCGGCGTCCAGGTCGCGCCTTTCAAAGCGCAAAACCGGACCTCAATAGATCAATCAATCACTTTCAACGGTCCTCCAAAACGGGGTAGCCTCAAAGTTGGGAGGTAACCGAAATGCTGCACGTTCGGAGTGGATTCCGTTTTCTGGCATTCATCACCATGACTTCGGCCGTGTCTCATGTGGCGGCAGAGTTGGAGGTACAGGTGACGGCGGCCAGATGCCGTCATCCCAGGGCGGTCGAGGCTCCGGACGGAACCATCTATGTCTACGGGGCGCTCAAGAGCAACGACGGAGGCAAGAATTTCTGGCCGGTGGACGAGTCCGATCCGCCGTTCGGCTCCTACCTGTTCGCCGAGAAGCTGACCACGCTGTACTGGAGAAAAGGACTGTTCCTCGGCTTCTATTGGAACGTGACCTGCCGCGAGGCGGGTCGCTGCGGGGGGAGAATGTGGCGTTCCCGCGACGTTTTCAAGACGGTGGAGAAAAAGGGAACGGTTCTCATCATTCCGGAGGCGGGATCGGTTCCCGTCGACAAATTCTCGGAAGTCCAGGACCAGCAGAGCTCGACCATCTTCTTCCATCGGGGCATTCGGGAGATGCCGGACGGGACCCTGCTGGCGTGCATGATCGGCAGCTTCGAGGAAGACAACATGCCGACAACGGACCCTCGAAGCAAAATGGAGACCCCTTTCAAGATGAGGTCTTTCCTGATCAGCTCCGACGATCAGGGAGACACTTGGCGATATTTTTCCACCGTAGCCGCACCGCGCGCCGGGGTGATGGATGATACCGAGGGGTTCAACGAGTGGGCGTTGCTTCCGCTGGACGATGGCCGGATGCTGGCCGTGATGCGGACCGGCCACTACTCGCCCATGGTGGCGAGCTGGAGTGGGGACGGCGGAAGAACCTGGAGCCCACCCGAAGACATGGGCCTGGGTCCCGGGGTGGACCCCTATCTGCTGAGACTGAAGGATGGACGTTTGGCGTTAGCCTACGGCCAGTTGGTGCAGCGCAGCGGAGGGAAAGAGGCGGACTGGAAACACGAAGATCAGAGAAGGAAGTGCCAACTGGCGATCAATTTCGACGGCACGGGAAAGGGCTGGCTCGCCACCACGGTTGCCGGCTATTCCCACAGAATGGCCTACCCCACGATCTTTGAAGTCAAGCCCAACGTGATTCTGTACCAGTCGGGTGAATGTCTGGAGCTCTGGCGGGTGGAGGTGCCGCCGCGGTGATCCAGTGAACGAAGACCCGCAAAACCGATTACGGAATGTCAGGGCCCAGGAGTTGGACCACCCCGCCTCGATGTTCCAGCAGACCCGTTTTGGGCTCGATCTCTCCCCGCTTCCAGCCATCGAACGCGCTCACCGGAAGAGTCCAGGAAATGTTCTTGGAGAAATCCGTGATGAAGAGCTGCACACGATTCTCCCCCGGATTGAGATAGTGCCAGTCAGAGTTGACGACCAGCAATCGACCGTCCAGCAGCGCCACGGTCCCGACCGCAATCAACAGCGGGAAGTGGGGCGCCGCATCCTCTGGAGTAAAGCTCCACGTCTTCTTTCCGTTCGCATCAAACCGGATCAGGCCGAAGCGGCCGCTGCAGAGGATTGTACCGTCGCTCAGCGTCTGGGCCAGGGCAGGCAGGCTCGGGACCGGCAGGGAGCGAAGGATCTTGCCGGCGGGATCCACTTCCACGAATCTCTCTTCGGCCCGCAGTGCAACCAGGTAATTTCCCTCCGGAGTTCGGCGCAACAGGTTGTAGCGGGTATGGAGTGTCCCTTCCGCGGGAACGGAGATCCGGTGCAGAATCCGTCCGGTCCCCGATTCCAATTCAAGAATGGCCTGCTCCTGGCTGTTGAGCACCGCCACACGGCCGTTGGGCAGGGGCAGGCAGGTCTTGACTTTGTTCTTTCCCTTGACCCGGTATTCCCACACCGTCTGCTTTTGGCGATTTATTTCGCGCACATAGCGGTGTGTCCCAAAGAGAAGGTTTCCGTTGGTGAGAGCCCAGCCGTCGTAGACGAGGTGGTCGAACTCGCCGGGAGATTGTCCGTTGAGCGGAGGGACCGTGAATGACCAGGAACAACGGCCATCGGATTCGACGATATAGAGCCCTTCCGACGCGACCAGAAGGAAGCGCCCGATGCCTTCCTGATCGGGCTTCCCGCCCCCGGCCCCCTCGCACCACGCTGTCCCAATGCCAAAAACAACCAGGACGGAAACCAGAAGAACAACGATGTGTCTCATACCTGAAGTTGATGAGTACCCCTACACGCTACGAGATCGCCAGTCAAATGAAAGGGAGCACGAGCAAGAACAAACCTGTCCCCTTCTCACGGTTTTGTGAGACTTGCGGAGATGCCGATGCTCCGAAGAGCAAGTGGCTCGATCAGGCCGCCACAAAGCGCTCTACCGCGATCTCCTCGGCGCGGCCGCGGGCTTGCCAGAGATCGTAGGCCATCTGCATCCCCAGCCAAGTCTCGGGCGTCGAGCCGAAAGCCTTCGACAACCGTATCGCCATTTCCACCGAGATCCCCGTTCGCCCGTTCACCAACTCCGAAAGTGCCTGCCGCGTGACGCCCAAACCTGCGGCGGCCCGGGTTACGGTCAAACCCAGGGGTTCGAGGCACTGCCGCTTCACGATGCCGCCCGGATGCGGCGGGTTGTGCATGGCCATGATTGATCTTCTCCCTCAGTGATAGTCCACGTAGTCCACATCGACCGCTGCGCCATCCTCGAACCGGAATGTCACTCGCCAGTTGCCGGATACCGAAACTGCATAATGCCCCTTCAGCCGTCCCTTGAGTGCGTGCAACCGGAACCCCGGCAGCCTCAATCCCTCCGGCCCCCGGCTGAAATCGAGCACCGCCAGGATGTCCCGTAATCTGCCTACGTGCTCCGGCGCGATTCGCCGCGCTGTCCTGCCCTCATAGAGAGCCTTCAACCCACGGTGGCGGAACGATGCGATCATCATGCGATTTTAGGGTGTCGCCTGTCAATTGACAGCTTTCGATGCTGAATCTTGACGACTCGTAGGTCGGTGCCTCTTCTTATTGGGACAACTTTGCCGGGACTGATCCGGCGCAATGCGTTCCTTCAGACGGTACGGTTCTTCGGACCGTGGTTCCGAATCGGGAATCTAAAGGTCGGTGATCCGCATGGGACCGCGCATGGGACCGAAAAGTGGAAAGTCACCGACTCTTGTGCGGAATTTGTCAAGTGGTCAAGCGAGAAATTGACTACCCCCTTTCTTGTGTGCGAGGCCTTTGGCGCCAAGCCATAAATCAACAGAATCAGCGCGAGTTTCGGTATGCTGAACGGGGGATGAGACCGCATGCAAAGTCACGCAGACAGCGCACGAAAACAGGCGCGAAGCCTCCAGGACAACACCTGCCAGACTCCCAGGGTCTCATGACGTGTTTGTGAAAGGCACCCGTACCCGTGCGATCTTGGGGTCGTTCGTCTTCTTCTGGGTCGCTCCCGGTGTCGTTGCCGGCGTTGGCCCGTTCGCACTGTTCGGTTGGACGATGCAGCCGCCGCTGCTCGGACTACCGGGCGAACGCGTCGTAGGTGTCGCGGCGGTTGGGGCGGGTCTGGCCTGCCTGCTGGACTGTTTCTCCCGCTTCGCCCTCGAGGGGCGTGGAACACCGGCACCAGTGGCGCAGACCGAAGTGCTGGTGGTGTCCGGCCTCTATCGGTTCGTGCGAAACCCGATGTACGTCTCCGTGCTGATCATCATTTCAGGGCAGGCGCTGCTCTTTGGCCACGCCCTGCTGTTCGCGTACGCAGGGGTGGTGCTGGTCGCGTTCCACCTGAATGTGCTGTTCTATGAGGAACCGAGACTCCGTCGAAGGTTCGGAGGGTCATACGAGACCTATTCGCTGAACGTGGGTCGATGGTGGCCGCGTCTGACGCCATGGCGCGGTTCAAGTACGTCAGCCTCCTGACGGCGGCGGCGATGGTCGCCTTTGCCGCCAATTTGTCCTGAGCCGCGCGACGCTCGG
>JAPOZF010000338.1 GCA_026706165.1 Gemmatimonadota bacterium | reverse complement strand
TTTTCTATCGCCTCGTGGGCCTCGCCGTACTTGCCGAGGCCGAGGTGGGTGCGAGCCAGGTAGCTGTAGGTCACCTCGTCGGCGGTTCCCTCGCGTTCGGCTGCCTGGAGGGCCTCCAGGGCGACGGTGAGACCGCCGGTGGCGAAGTGCCGTATTCCCAGGGCGGTGTTCTCGTCGACCTCCTCCGAGCAGGAAGCCAGGGATACAGCGAGCAACGCCGCGGATATCGATGTGCGCATCGTATTGCAGAAGTCTGCTGGAACAGGGGCTGACAAACCGTCCTCGCGTCGAGATTTCTTTTTTATGCTCCCCGGGAAAAGATGCGGAACCGCACCGGTGGGCGCACGGACGCCATGTCCCCGCACTGCGCGGGACATGGGAAGGCGGGCGGCGATTGGAAGAGGGAATGGCGGAAGGTATTTTCGAAACCTCGGGCAACCGCTGCCGCAATCCATGAAACTTCCTTCGATGATCGCAACAGCCTTCCTCCTGTCGGGGGCCGCCGCCGCAACCGGATGGGCCGCCGGGCCCTCGCACGAACGCATGCTCGGCGAGCTCAGGGCGGTGAGCGAGGCCACCCTGGCGGGCAATCCCTACCAGGGAGCGGCGGAAGCGGAGCGCTTGCGCAAAGAGCTCGCCTCCCTGCCGGCGGCCGCGTCGGTCCTCGAGCGCGCCAGGCTGAACTTCGACCTCGGGGTGGCCGAGCTGTTCCTCGGCGAGGAAGCCGCGGCGATCGCGCGCCTTTCCGAGGCCGACCGCCTGCTCGCCGGGCGCGGCGCCTCCGAATTCCGCAACGCCGTCGGCATGCGCCTGGCGCTGGCGTACCTGCGCCTGGGGGAGACCGAGAACTGCTGCCTGCGGCATTCTCCGGACAGCTGCCTGCTGCCGATTCAGGGGGGCGGGGTGCACGAGAAACAGGAGGGGTCGCGGCAGGCGATCGCCCGGCTCGAGCGCCTCCTCGCCTCCACCCCGGAGAGCGCAACCGCCCTGCGGCTCGAGGCGACATGGCTGCTCAACATCGCCTGCATGACCGTCGGCGAGTACCCCTCCGGGGTTCCCCATCGATACCTGATTCCTCCCTCGGCCTTCGAATCGGAGGCGGAGTTCCCGCGTTTCACCAACATCGGTCCGCCCCTGGGAGTCGGAACCTTCTCCCTGTCGGGGGGCGCCGTGGCCGACGACTTCGACAACGACGGTCTGCTCGACCTCGTCGTGTCGACCTCCGACATCGAGGGCCAGCTGCGGTTCCTGCGCAACAGCTCCGGGATCTTTGTAGACGAAACTGAAAAAGCGCATCTCACCGGTATCGTCGGGGGCCTCAATCTCGTGCAGGCCGACTACGACAACGACGGTCTGCTAGACCTCCTCGTGCTTCGCGGAGGGTGGTTCGCCGAGTCGGGGCGCCACCCCAACTCCCTGCTGCGCAACGTAACGGACGCGCCGGATGGAAGCGCCAGGTTTTCCGACGCGACCTTTGCGGCGGGAATGGGGGAAGGGCACTACCCGACGCAGACCGGATCCTGGGCGGATTTCGACAACGACGGCGACGTCGACGTCTACATCGGCAACGAATCCTCGGACTGGCAGATATCCCCGTCGCAGCTGTTCCGCAACGAAGGGGACGGCACCTTTTCCGAAGTCGCCGCGGCCGCAGGCGTGGTCAACGACCGCTATGCGAAAGCCGTGGTCTGGGGGGACTACGACGCCGACGGCTTCCCCGACCTGTACGTCTCGAACCTCGGCGCCGCCAACCGCATGTACCGCAACAACGCCGGCGGCCGGTTCACCGACGTCGCCGCCGACCTCGGGGTAGCCGGCCCGAGGTACAGCTTCCCCTGCTGGTTCTGGGACTACGACAACGACGGCCATCTCGACCTGTACGTCGCCTCCTACGAGGCCGGGGTTGCCGACGTCGCCGCATCCTACCTCGGCCTTGCCTTCCGCGCCGGCCTGTCGCGGCTGTACCGAGGCGACGGCCGGGGCGGCTTCGTCGACGTCGCCCGGCAGAGCAACCTCGTCACACCGACGAAACCGATGGGCGCCAACTTCGGGGACCTAGACAACGACGGTTTCTGCGACTTCTACCTCGGGACCGGAGATACCGACTACGCCGAGCTGATGCCCAATCTCATGTACCTCAACGTCGGCGGTGAACGCTTCGCCGACGTGACCACCGCGGGGGGGTTCGGCCACCTGCAGAAGGGCCACGGCGTCGCCTTCGCCGATTTCGACAACGACGGCGACCAGGATGTCTTCGAGCAGATGGGCGGGGCGTACAAGGGAGACGGTTACTTCGACAGCTTCTACGAGAACCCCGGGTTCGGCAACCACTGGATCGCGGTTCGGCTCACCGGAACGCGTTCCAACCGTTCCGCCATCGGCGCCCGCATCCGCGTCGACGTCAGCGGCGGGCAGGGAAGCCGCACGGTCTACAAGCACGTCAACAGCGGCGGCTCGTTCGGCGCCAATCCCCTGCGTCAGACGATCGGCCTGGGGGCGGCGCAAAAGGTCGACAGACTGGAGGTGTACTGGCCGGCTTCCGGCGAGACACAGGCATTCACCGGGGTTCCGATGGATTCCTTCCTGGAAATCGAAGAGGGAAACCCCGGATTCAGGGTCGTCTCGCCCCCGCTGCTCAGGTTCGGCGACCTGGAGAGATGACCGGGAAAAGCGGATTCCCCGCCGGCAGCGGCAAAAAAGGTGCGGACCGATTCGGGCCCGCCCCGGGGCACCGGGGCGGTTCTCCCGGTCGCGGCGATGGCAGGCCCCCGTTCCCCGGCCCTCAAAGGGGAACAGGGGCGCGCACGCCGGTGATCAGGGTCACCCCCATCCAGAAGCCGGCGCAGACGATGTTCCCCAGCACCATCCCCAGAAAGAAGGGACGCAGGCGCAGGTAGAGACGGCCGCCCCCGTACCTGAGGATGACGAGCTTGAGCAGCCAGCCCGTGAAAAGGCCGAACCAGGAGAAGAACATGACGTAGGTGCCGGCGACCGGAAAGCCGATGTAGTGCAGCGGCCACCCGAGAAACCGGTGGCGGAGGAACATCAGCATTCCCATACTGCCGGCCCCGAGTGCGGTGAACAGCCCCCGGGGCCCGAGGATGTTCCAGTCCGGTATCGGGTTGAGCTGCTTGATCGCAAGCTGCTCGTAAGCCCACTGTCCGAAGTAGCCGTAGAACCAGTAGTGCAGGTTGATCCCGCCGTGGGCGTAGCCTGCCGAAATCACCGTCCAGGCTGACCCGGCCAGCGCCACTGTCACCGCGATTAGGATCGCCCAGAACAGCGGCTGCTGCCGGGTTCGGGTTGCGGTTGCGAGCTTGAGGCCGTTTGCCGCCGAGGTCATCACCGTGGTGCGGATGTCTCCGCCCCAGCCGTGGGCCAGGGCGAAGTGGGTCAGCCCTTCCGGACCTATCCGGGCAGTCCCGAACAGGTGCACGGTAAATCCCATCGGCGTCATGGTCGCCCGGCCGTAACCGATCCCCCCTTCCGCTACCACCCGCGTCAGACCGATGAAGACGGCGAACGCAACCGCAAGCAGGGCAACGGCGACGGCGACCGGAACCCCTGCCGCGTTCAGCCAGGCCACCGCGTAAGCCGCCGCCGCGAGCAGCATCCAGACACAGGTGCGGTAGCGCAGCATCTCCTCGCCGTCCCCGGCAGGGCCCCTAGAGAATGCGGAACGGAAAGCGCCGGCCAGATGTCGCCTCGCCGTCCACAGGGAAACCGCCACGAGGGCGATCATCGCCCCCATGCCCTGGTGGGCGCTGGCGATGGTGCCTTCGGAGTGCAGCTCCTGGAAACCGGGCACGTCGAAACCGATGCGCGTGAAGAGGCCGACCTGAAGGTGGTTGAGCAGGTAGAAGAACCACAGGCTGAACGAAACTTCGAGAGGGACGAAGTAGCTCAGCCCGATGAGGAGGAAGCGCAGGGAGACGAAGACCTCGTCCTGGGCGTACCCCAATCCCTTCATGCCGTAGAACAGCGGTATCCGGGTGCTGAGCTCGAGGTCGGGAATGGCGGGAAAATGAGCGTGGAGACCGGAGATGCTGAACAGGACGAACGGTATGGCGAACCCCAGCCACATGAGCGGGCTTTTGAGGAACCGGTTCACAGGCGAGCCGCCGTCCTCGGAAACCATGTCGAGGGGGAGCTGCACGAGCGGGTAGACGAGTCGTTCGTCCTGCCAGCGCCTGTGCATCAGCGTTGCCACCGCGATCATCATCAGGTAGAGGGAGAGCATGAAGGACCCCCACATCAGCAGCGGGACCATCCACGCCTCCCACGGGATGGAAAGACCTTTCGGAAGGCCCTCGAAGAAGTAGCGGATGGCGGCCTCGTCCTGGGGGACCAGCCAGGATTTCACGTAGGGGTGGATCAGCTCGTCCCAGTGGTTCTCGGGGGTGGCGAAGTAGTAGACGCCCGGCAGAAAGGGAATCAGCTGTGCGGTAACGCCGATGATGGGGACCGCGGAAGCGGCGATCATCATCGCGTAGATGACGACCAGCTCGTGCGCCGAGAAGGCAAACCGCGGCAGCAGCCACCTCGCCGGGGTGTTGACGACGACCAGGAGGAACAGCAGAAGCAGCGACTCCGAGGTGATGAAATCGGTGGGGCCGATGGAGGTGCCCCTGACGAGGACCCCGTAGGGGAACAAAGTGGCTATGACAAAGGCCATCAGGGCGCCGACGCCGACGGCCCGGAAGGGAAATCGCTGCCCGGGCAGGGTTCACCCCCTTTCGCGGTCGCGGAGTCGTTGCAGATGGGGAAGCTTCACCTGATGCACCGCCGGTTCATCGGTGTCATTACGCCCGACTCCCCGCGGGAGGTTTTGCGCCGGGAGCTTGTCAGTGCCGGCGGACGGCAGGTTGCCGCAGTCCCCACCGCGGTCCGGTTCCGGGGTCAAATCGAGCCCGCCTGCGCCCCGTCGCGGCCGCTACTGCCGGAGCCCTCGCGAATCACCAGGAACTGGTTGGCGCCAACCCCGGTAACCAGGTCGCTTCCGCCGGCGGGCCAGGAGATGAGGATGCTGTCGACGAGGGTGCGTTCGCCAAGCCCGAAGTGCACGCGCAGGTCGCTCTGCGAAAGGTAGCTGCGGCTTCCCCGCACTTCCCTGGTCTGGACGAGGCCGCCTGACACGACGCGGATGCGGGCGCCGATGCCGTCGCGGTTGCTGGCCACGCCCTCCGCTTCGATCGCAAGCCAGTTGCCGCGGTTGCCGCCGTCGTTGCGCAGCAGCACCGCGGGTTCCCCGAGATTGACGACCAGCAGGTCGACGTCGCCGTCGTTGTCGAAATCCCCGGCGGCGCTGCCCCGGCTCGGTTGCACCAGCTGCATCCCCGGCCCGGAAGCGGCGGTCACGTCGGCGAAGGTGAACTTGCCGTACCTGCCGGGCCCCAGGTTGCGCAGCAGCTGGTTGGCCTGGGGGTAGGTCGTCGACCGGTCGAACAGCTCGACGTTGTCGAGGACGTGTCCGTTGGCAGCGAACAGGTCGAGCAGCCCGTCGTTGTCGAAATCGAAAAAGCCGGTCCCGAAACCCAGGGGAGGCAGCGAGATCAGTCCGATTCCCGAGGCGAAGGTCTCGTTGGCGAAGAAGCCGTTGCCCTCGTTGCGGTAGAGGCTGTTCGGCTCCTTCTGGAAGTTGGTCACGGTAATGTCGAGGTCTCCGTCGTTGTCGTAGTCGCCGAAGTCCGCACCCATGCCGGCCTCGACTTTCCCGTCCTGCCCGAAGGAGGTCCCGGCGCGCAGGGCCGCCTCCTCGAAGGTGCCGTCCCCGTTGTTGATGAACAGGAAGTTGCGGACCAGGTCGTTGGCGACGTAGAGATCGGGCCAGCCGTCGCCGTTGCAGTCCCCGAAGATCACCCCGAGCCCCTTGCCGCTATCGTCGTGGACGCCGGCCTCGCGCGTCACTTCGCGGAATCCCGGGTCTCCGTCGTTGCGGTACAGTATGTCGGCGCTGCCGCGGAAGGCCCCGGGATGGGGATAGGCCGGGATGTCTCCTTCGTAACCGGCGAGATCCTGGGCCGGCAGGTTCGGAACCGAAGCCCCGACATCCCGTTTCGGCACGTAGTCGACATAGTTGGCGACGTAGAGGTCGAGATCCCCGTCGCGGTCGTAGTCGGCGAAGGCGCTGCCCGTTCCCCAGCGTCCGTCGGCGACCTCGAGCCCCTGCGATACCTCGGCGAACGAAACCTGCCCGGAAGGTTCGCTGGCGCCGTCGTTCCTGAAGAAGCTGTTCGGTCCGTAGTTGGTGACGAAGAGATCCGGGTCGCCGTCGTTGTCGTAATCGCCGGCGGCGCAGCCCATGCCGTAGCCGGCGTCATCGACTCCGGCGCGGGAAGCTACCTCCGCCAGTCTTCCGGCGCCGGTGTTGTGGTAGAGTGCGTTGTACACCGGTTCCCCCCGGTCTGCCTCCACAACCCAGCCGCTGTTGACGAGGTAGATGTCGAGGAGTCCGTCGTCGTCGAAATCCCACAACATGCCCCCTCCGCCTGCGGTCTCCGGGAAGTACTTGTGCGGGGTCGCTCCGTTGGTGTGCCGGAAGGCGAGGCCGGATTCCTCGGCGATGTCGACAAACCTCACGGGAGATCCGGCGGCCTCGGCGCCGTCCGCGGGGGGCGGGCTGTGCGGCGGGGCGGCCTCCTGGCAGCCTGTCGCTGCGAAGACAGCGAGAACCGCAGCCGTGCGCGCGACCGCCATCAGCGGGAGGCGAGGCGCTCCAGGCCTTTCCGGGCGGCGGCCGCCTTGGGCGAATCGGAATCCCAACGCTGCAGGAACGAACGGTAGGCATCCCCGGCAAGGTCTTCGCGCCCCGTGCTTTCGTACAGGGCCCCGAGCACGAAATGCACCTCGTCGTACCCGGGGTCGAGCTCGAGCGCCCGCTTCCAGGCAGCTTCTGCCTCGCTCGTGCGGCCCGCGGTGAAATACACCTGCCCGGCGGCGAAATAAAGCCGGTCGAGATCGGGGTGGTCGGGATAGCGCTCGATCCCCTCCATGCAGAGCCTGAGGGCGGTTGGAGTCCGGCCCTGCTCGACGTACATGCGGACCAGCGCCAGTCGGGCCTCGGCACGGGACGGGTCGAAAGCGAGAACGGCCTGGTACTGCACCCGGGCCTGCTCCCTCTGACCGAGCATCAGGTGTTGTCGCGCCAGGGTCAGCCGTTTCTGGATGTCGCCGGGAGTCTGGTGCAGCGTCCCCTTCCTCTCGGCGACCTCCTCGGAGATCCTGCGCAGCATCTCGAAGCGCCGCATGCTGCTGTCGGCCCCGGCTCCCTTTCCAAGGCTGCGCAGCGCCGCGGCGAGGTTGAAATGGGTTGGAGCTGCCGCCGGGTCGAGCTCCACCGCCTTGCGCAAGGCGCTCTCGGCCTCCGGGCCGCGGCCCCAGTCGTTGTACAGCAGCCCTAGCAGGCGCCAGCATTCCCCCCGGGAGGGCTCGCGGTCGCGCGCCGCGACGAGGGCCGGTTCGGCTTCGTCGTAGCGCCCCTGGCGCGTGTACAGCTCTCCCAGAAGCAGCAGAGTGTCGACGTTGTCTCCGTCGAGGGCCCTGGCCTTCGACAGGGCGCGTTCCGCGTCCTCGGTGCGCGATTCCTTTCCGTAGAGCAGGGCCAGGGACTGCAGGGCCGGAACCGAGGTTTCATCGAGGCTCACCGCCTTCTCGAGCAGTCGGATTGCCTCGGGCAGGTTCCCTTGGAAGTCGAGCACCGTGGCCAGCTTGTGATGCACCTCCGGATTGTCCGGGTCGAGCTCCAGCACCCTCCGGTACTGGGCCGCGGACTTGTCGAGGTCGGACAGCATGGCGTACACGTCGCCGAGCCCCATGTGCGCGCCGGCGCCGCCGCCCCGGTCGACCAGGTCCCTGTACGAGGAGAGGGCCTCGGGCAGGAGCTGGCCGGCGAGGTACAGAGAAGCGAGAATGGCGTCGAGGTTCTGCAGGGTGCTGTCGAGGGAGGCGGCGCGCTCCACCATCGCCAGGGAGCGGTCGAAGCGGCCGAGGGCGCGATAGGCGAGACCGAGGTTCAGCAGGTACTGGGCATGTCCGGGTTCGTGGCGGACGGCGCGTTCGTAGTGTCGGACCGCAACCTCGACATCTCCCTTGCGGTGGTGTATGTGGCCGAGGTTGTTGTGGGCAACGGCGAGGGTGCTGTCGACGGCGACGGCGCGGCGAAAGTAACTTGCGGCGACATCGTTGGCGCCGCGGCGGAAGGCGAGCTGGCCCAGCCCCTGATAGCTGAGGGCGTACTCCGGTTCGAGTTCGAGCGCCCGCCGGTAACTCGCTTCGGCTTCCTCGTGACGGCCGGCGCGGGCAAGGGCAACCCCGAGGTTGTAATGGGCCTGCGGCTGGCCGGGATTCTGCACCGCCGCCTCGGAGTGCTGCGCCAGGGCGCTACGCGCCGCAGGATCGAGGCCATCCTCTGCGGAATCCTCGGGTTCCGGGGAGCAGGC
>JAPOZF010000701.1 GCA_026706165.1 Gemmatimonadota bacterium | reverse complement strand
CGCTGGTACGCGAGTGCCCGTCTCGGCAGATCGAGACTCTTGGGCCTCACATCCTACTGGGGATCGGTGCTGCAGGTCTTTTCACTTGGAGCAACCGTCGTCTTCGCCGAGGTCGATCCTCAGACCCTGACCATCGATCCTGCCGACATCGAACACCGGATCACCCCGCGCACGCGGGCAATCGTCGCTGTTCACCTCAGCAGCTACCCCAGCGAAATGGATGCGATCATGGGGCTCGCCGCAAAGCACGGGCTCAAGGTCATCGAGGACGTGTCGCACGCCCAGGGGGGGGAGTACAAGGGCAGGCTGCTCGGAACAATCGGCGACGTCGGGGCGATGTCGATCATGTCCGGGAAGTCCCTGGTTTCCGGCGAGGGAGGATTCCTGGTCACCGCTCAGGAGAAGATCTTCAACCGCGCCCTGGCCTTCGGCCATTACGCGCGTTCGCGCACCCTTTCCGATCCCGGGCTTGCCCGGTTCGCCGGGTATCCCCTTGGCGGCTGCAAGCACCGGATTCACCAGCTCTCGTCCGCGGTCGGACGCGTTCAGCTGCGCCGATACCGCGGCCGGCTGGAGGAGATACGCAAGGCGATGTACCACTTCTGGGACCGGCTGGAGGGGGTTCGGGGGCTGCGTCCGCATTTGCCCCCGCGGGACAGCGGCAGCGTCATGGGTGGCTTTTACTCGGCCCGGGGACTGTACCGGGCGGATGAACTGAAGGGGCTGCCGCTTCTCCGCTTCTGCGAAGCCGTGAACGCCGAGATCTCTGCCGGGGGCTTTCAGGTCCGGCCCGGGGCGGGGGTGCCGGCGATGCATCTCCACCCGGTGCTTAACGAAGCCGACATCTACGGTCACGGGAAGCCGACGCGGATCGCCCACAGTGACCGGGACCTCAGGCAACCGGCCGGCAGCCTGCCGATTACGGAATCGATCGAGGGGCGCTGCTATTCGATTCCCTGGTTCAAGCGCTACGAGCCCCGGGTCATCGACCAGTACGCAGACGCCTTCCGCAAGGTGGCCGAGAACGCCGACGGGTTGCAGTAGCCAACCATCCTCGCCGCGGACCGGGCCCGGGGCGCCCTTCGGCTTCCGGCAAGCCCGATCCCCGCTGCCTGGGCTCGGGAAGGCCAGATGCCCCGGGGGTGCGCCGCGAGCGGTATACGAAGGCTGCCTTGGAGGCCTGGTTCCCGCACGAGGTTCCTGAAAACCCGAGTCCAGACGCAGGCATCGCAGGAAATCTGACACCAGGAATGAAGGGCAGGCCGAAAAGCGATAACGGGCTTCGGGTTGCGGACGGAGATTCCCGGAAAACCCCGGAATCCTCCAGCGGGCCAGGCCTGCTGCCGGAAGCGCTGGTCGCCCCGCAGGAGGATGCGCGGGAAACGCCGATTCGGTGCTTTCTTCCGCAGGACTTCAAGCGCGCCACAGGCGGCCCGGTCGAAGGCAATTTCACCGCGGCAGTCACGGCCCCGTTCGGGGGGCGTACAGCCGCGGTCGTCTGCGCCCGGGTCAGGCACCTGATCGAAAGCGGGGTCTCCCCGTACTCGGTCCTGGTGCTGGTTGGCAACCGCGGCCGCCGGCGGAGCTGCCTTCGCGAGCTGAACCGACTGGGGCTGCTCGCCGGTCCCGGGGGGGCGGTGGAGATTCAGACCTACTCGGGGCTGGCCAACCGCACCGTCGGCCTGTTCTGGCCGAAGCTGGCTCCAGCGGCTGGATTCTCCAGGGAGGCCGGGGCGCGGCTCCCGGTGATGCTCACCTTCGAGACGGCCCAGTACCTGATGTCCCAGCTGATCGGGCCGTTGCTCGACCGGGGGTATTTCGAGGGGCTTCCGGTGCGGCGCCAAAGGATTCTGTCGCAACTTCTCGACAATCTCAACAAGGCCGCGGTAAACGGCTATCCCATGGAAGAAGTGGGGGAGCGACTGCAGGAAGCGTGGGCAGGGGAGGCTGGCCATCAAGTTTATTTCCAGCAGGCCCAGGAGTGCATCGACCGCTTCCGTGGCCACTGCCTCGAGCACGGACTCGTCGATTTTTCCCTGGCCGTGGAGTTGTTCGACCGCTTTTTCGTCCGCTCCGGGCTCGGCCCCCACACAGAGCCGCTGGGCCGCTACCGCCACTTGGCGGTCGACCAGCTCGAAGAGACGGTGCCGGTGGCACAGGACCTGATCGAGGGGCTTCTCGCCAACTGTGATTCCTCCCTCCTGCTGTGCGATGACGAGGGGGGGTACAGGGTATTCATGGGGGTCGACCCGGGTGGCGCGCGCAGGCTGGCCTCCAGCGCCGGCCTGTGCATGGGGCCTCCACCGCAGCCACGGCCGGACGCGATTCTCCAGCTGGGGGAGGCGGTCTGCGCCGAGCTCGGTGCGGAGTCCCGCTTCTCCACCCCGGAAGCAGGAGAGGCTGTCGCCGGACGGATTTTCACCCACTACCGTTCCCGGATGATCGAGGAAGTGGTGGAGGGCATTTCCGGTCTCGTAAAGTCGGGGGTGAACCCCGGCGACATCGCCGCGATTGCGCCCCACGCCGACGGAGTGCTGCGCTTCCTGATGTCCGAGGCCCTCGCAGAGAGGGGCATTCCGTTCGTCGTCGTGCGCCGTTACGGGAGTCTGCGCGAGGAGCCTGAAGTGCGCGCGTGTCTGACCCTGGCCGCCCTTGCCCATCCGGAATGGGAGTGCCGTCCCCACCCGTACGACGTGGCCGAGGCCATGGCCATGGTTACCGGTCTGGACCCGGTCCGGGCGGCCCTTGCGGCGCGCCATTTCTTCGACCAGGCCGCCGGCAGGCTGCGGTCGGCCGAGGGCCTTGCCGAGGAGATCGTCCGCCGTATCGGAGAGAACCGGATCGAGCACTGGGAGAGGGTGCGGCGCTGGCTGCTGGCCAACGGCGATCCGGACTCGGGCAGCATCGACCACTTCTTCCGCAAGCTGTTCGGTGAAGTGCTGGCGAGGGACTCGATGAAGGCAGAGGAGGGGGCCCTGCACGCCCGTCTCATCAACTCCGCCACCTGGTTCCGGCAGGCCGTCCCCTCGATGGGGCTTGACGACAGACCGGAGGGCAGGCGCTACCTCGACATGCTGTCCGAAGGGATCGTTTCGGCCGAGTACCAGACCGGGGTGGAGGAGATCGTTTCCTCCGGGAAGGTCATGCTGGTGGCCCCGGTGTACACCTACCTGCTGCACGAGCAGGTGTCCCGGTACCAGTTCTGGCTCGACGTCGGGTCGATCTTCTGGTGGGAGCCCCCCCACCAGCCCCTTACCAACCCGCACGTGCTCTCCCGGTCATGGACGCGCGGTGCTCGCTGGACCGAGGCCGAGGACCGCGGGCGCCGCAACCAGCTGCTGCAACGCCTCGTCAGGGGACTCTGCAGGCGCTGCCTGGACGGGATTTATCTCTGCGCGAGCGAGGTCGAGGCGGTGGGAGGAGGGCCTCAGGACAGCCCCCTGCTGCGTGCACTGGAAGCTGCTCTCCCCGAAAAAGACGGAGTGGCCGTGAAGACGGGGGAGGAATGAACGGCTTCCGGCCCCGTCCCGGCCAGCGTGAGATCCTCGAGTACGCCGGTGGGCGCATGGGCGTGTCCGCGGTCCCTGGAAGCGGCAAGACCGCTGCCGTCGCCGCCCTGACCGCACACCTGTTGAATCACCGGGGGGGCGCCACCGCCCAACTCGTCCCCCCCGGTGGCCGCGTGCTCGTCGTGACCTACCAGACCGCCGCGGCCGACACCCTGACGGTCCGCATCCGCGAACAGCTCGGGCACTCCCCGTCCGGGAGGGCCTTCGACGTTCGCACACTCCACAGCCTCTCCTACGGGATCCTGAAATCGCACCCGGGACAGGCCGGTACCACCGCGGATTTCCAGGTCGTGGACGAGCGCGCCGGGTCCGACCTGCTCGAAAGGGCGGTGCGGAGATGGAACGCCGCCCACCGCGAGGAGTGGCGTCGGCTCGCCCCGGCAGACCGGGAACCGGCAGATTGGGAGAGAACCTGGCTGGACATAGCCACCTCGGTTGCGCGCCGGGTGGTTTCCGAGGCCAAGAACCGCCGCCGCAGCGTTGCGGAAATCGAAGCCGGGCTCCCGGGCCTTGCATCGTCCGGGCGGGTGGAGTCCTTTCTCAGGCTCGGGATTTTCGTTTACCGGAATTATCAGCAGCAGCTCGAGACCATGGGTGGGCTCGATTTCAACGACATGGTTCGCCTCGCTGTCGAGGTGCTTGAGACGCATCCCGATCTCAGGGACATGCTGGCTGAGCGCTGGCCCGTCATCGTCGAGGACGAAGCCCAGGACAGCCTGCCCCTGCAGGAGCAGCTCCTCGAGCTGATCTCGCGGAAGCACGGCAACTGGGTCCGCGTGGGGGATCCCAACCAGGCGATCATGAGCAGCTTCACGGCCTCGGATCCTGCCAGCCTGCGGAGATTCCTCGAAGCGGGGGAGGTCGCGGCGGTTGAGATGGCGGTATCGGGGCGCTGCTCCAGGCGCATCATCGACGTCGCCAACCACCTGGTCGACTGGGCCTGTGACCGCCACCCGGTCGAACAGGTGCGGAACCGCTGTTTCCGCCGTCAGCTCATTATGCCCACCGATCTCGGGGACCCTCAGCGGAACCCGGCCGACGCCGAAAGCGAGGTTCTGTTCCGCGAGTACGGGAGCCGCGACCTGGAGCTGACAGACGTCGCAGGCAAGGCCGCCGGCTTCGCCGCGAGAAACCCGGGGCTGACCCTCGGAATCCTGGTGCCGACGAACCGCCTCGGGTACGAAGTCGGCGAAAACCTGACCCGGCTCGGCGTCGAGTTCGACGAACGCCTGCAGACGAGCAGACCATCCCGCTCGGTCGGGGATGCCCTCGGATGGGTTCTGTCCTACACCGCTTCTCCCCTCCACCGCGGCCACCTCCAGCGCGCCTGCGCCGCGGCCGCACCGTACCTGCGGCCTGTCTCCGGAGAGGACAAGCAGACCGGAGCGGACGACGAGAACGTTTCGCGCCTGCTGCGCAGCTGCTACCGGCCCGAAACCCTGGTGTTTCCCCGGCCGGGTGAGACATTCACCGATTCACTTCCCCCGGTAGGTCCCGTTCCGGAAGCGGACCTGGAGGTGATCGAGGGGTTGGCCCGATTCCTGGGGCACTCCCTCAGGGCTTCCTCCCTGCCGGTCGAGCAACTGCTTCTCACGGTCGCACAGGGGATTCTCGACGGGGAGGACACGGCACGGGCGCAGCAGCTTGCCTCCCATCTGCGCCGCCGCCGCGACCAGCACCCGGAGTGGCGCCTGCCGGAGCTTGCCGCGGATCTGCTGAGCAGCGGACGCGGAATTCTGGCCGAAGGAGACGGGGGCTTCGAGCCGGCTCCCGGGCGGGTCAGCCTGACGACGATGCATCGCGCCAAGGGCCTGGAGTGGGACCTCGTCTATCTGGTCGGGGTTGACGGCGATTTCTTTCACAGCCGCCTCGAGGAGAGGTTCCGCGGCGATTACGATTTCCTCGGCGGCGACCCGGCCGAGATGGCCGCCGCGGCGCTGGAACGGGCGCTCTCCGGCCCCGGGAAAGGGATCGGAGGATCCGCCGCCGGGGCGGAGGCGACCCGGGACAGCCACGTCGAGCTTATCGCCGAACGTCTTCGACTGCTCTACGTAGGCATCACCCGGGCAAGGCGCTACCTCTCCATCAGTTGGAGCCGGCGCATACCGACGGCGACACGGACACGCAGCGCCGCCAGGGCCGCGGCGTTCGAGGTGCTGCGTTCCCATTGCCTGTCCCGAATCGCAAGGAGAGACAGGAAGTGACCGGAATCGGTGGGGAGTTCCGCTTCAGCCAGAGCGGACTGCAGGCCTTCGACCGCTGTCGGCGGCGGTTCTTCCTGCGTTACCTCGACGAACTGGAATGGCCGGCTCCTGTCACCGACTCGGAGGAACATTGGGAAAAGGCCACTGGGAGAGGACAGCTGTTTCACCTCCTCGTTCAGCAGTCCGCCCTCGGCATCGGTGTCGATGCCACCGTGGCCGCCAACGGCGATCCGGTGCTCTCGAGCTGGTGGGAGAACTACCTGCGGTTCGCCCCGCGTCCCGGGGACGGGGAGCGGGTCATCAGCGAGGTAGAGCTCTCCGCGGCGGTGGGAGAGTTCAGCGCGGTCGCCAAGTTCGACCGAATCGTGCTGCCGGCGCCCGGCAGCGGCGCCAGCACGCGCATCATCGACTGGAAAACGGGCCAGCTGAGGCCGCGGCAGGCGGACCTGCAGCGCAGCTGGCAGACTGCCGTATACTGCTACGTTTTCACCGAAGGCGGGGGTACCCTGATCGAGGGAGAGGATTCAGGGGCGGTCGATCCCGGGCGTCTCGAGCTCCAGTACTGGCACGCCGCATTCCCGGACGCACTGGAGCCGATCCGCTACTCCGCCGCCCTTCACGCCCGCGCCGGGGACCGTCTGCGGAGTGCGATCGCCGAGATCGCCTCCCTCGCAGAGAAAGCGGAACCGGAGGGGTTTCCGCGCACCGGGGACAAGCGGGAGTGCCGCCACTGCGAGTATCGGTCTTACTGCGGCCGAGGGCGCAGCCCGGGTGCGTTCGCGGAGTGGGAAATGCTGCCGGTCAGCGACGAAGAGAGGGACGAAGGGGAGGGCGGGCCCTGGAACGATGAGCTCGCCGGTGGCCCGTAGGCCTCGGCTCAGGCGTCGGTCCGGGTTCCGTAGAGGGTGTGGGACGTAACCCGGTCGACGCGGACCTCTACCAGGGAGTTGGGATCGGCTGCTTCGGGAAAAACCACCGTCTTGCCCTGGAGAGAGCGCCCGTAGTTGCTGGGAATCCCCGATTTCCCACTTCGCCTGCTCGGCCCTTCGACCAGCACCTCGGCGGTGCTGCCGACGGCGGCCTCGTTGATCTCCCCCGAGATCCGTTCCTGGAGCCGGATTACCTCCTGCAGCCGTTCTGCCTTCACCTCTTCCGGCACATCGTCGGGGATGCCGCGGTGAGCCGCCGTTCCCGGCCGCTCCGAGTACTTGAACATGAAAGCCGAGTCGTAGCGGATCTCCTTCATCAGGTCGCAGGTCAGCTCGAACTCGGCGTCGGTCTCGGAACAGAAACCGACTATGACATCCGTGGTCAGGGCTAGGCCGGGGGTCGCTTCCCGCAGGCGGCCGACGAGGTCGCGGTACTGTGAAATGGAGTACCCGCGTTTCATCAGCCCGAGCAGGCGGTCGCTGGCGCTCTGCACCGGAAGGTGCAGGGAGGGGCAGATTTCGGGAACGGTCGCCATCGCTTCGATCGTGCCGTCGTCGAAATCGACCGGGTAGGGGGAGGTGAAGCGGACGCGGTCGATGCCGTCGACCGCCGACACCGAGCGCAGCAGGGTGGCGAAGTCCACACCCGTTTCGTCCCGGTAGGAGTTGACCGTCTGCCCGAGGAGGGTGACCTGCCGGAACCCCTCGGCGGAGAGGCGGCGCACCTGTCTGAGAACCTCCGCGGCCTCGAGACTGCGCTCCCTGCCGCGCACGTATGGAACGATGCAGAAGGTGCAGAACTTGTCGCAGCCGCGGATGATCGTCACCCAGGCGTTGGTTCCCGAGCTCCGCGTCGGGTCGAGCCCGGCGTAGTTCTCGCTGCGGCTCAGACGCACGTCGAGCAGTGTTTCCTCGGAGGTCTGGGCGAGTATCTCGGGAAGGCGCTGGTAGGAATCCGGACCGACGACCAGGTCGACGAACGGAGCCCGCCGGGGAAGGCTCCTGGAAAGGTGTTGAGCCATGCATCCGAGGATTCCGAGGGTAAGGTTCGGCCGCTGCGCCCGCAGGCCGCTGAGCTGGGAGGCCCTGCCGATCACCCGCTCCTCGGCGTGCTCCCGCACCGCGCAGGTGTTGATCAGGATTACGTCGGCCTGCTCGGGACGTTCGCAAACCAGGTAGCCGGCGTCGCCGAGGATAGCCGCAACCAGCTCGGTATCGGCGACGTTCATCTGGCACCCGTAGGTCTCGATGTAGGCGCTGCGGCCGGCCGCAGCCGGTGCCGGAACCGCCGCCCCGCGTCCGGCAGGCTCACGGAGGATCTCCTGCGGAGAGATCAGGCGTCCCGGTGCGGCCGTTCGAACGCTCATGTCCCTGCCCCGGCGGCCGTCCCGTACACCACGTCTTCGCGGGCCCGGGTGACGTTTGCGGCGACGATGCTTCCGGGGGGGAGGTCGCGGCCGGAGTCGATGGCGACCTTGAGGTAGTTGTCGGTCAGACCGACCGGCAGACCGCTGGCGCGGTCCCGGCGGTCCTCGACCAGGGGATGGACCCTTCGGCCGAGGAAATTCAGGTGGAACCGCATCCGTTTCTCGTTCCCGAGTTCGATCAGCTCTTTGGCCCGTTCGGACTTTTCGCCGCGGCTCAGGTGTCCGGACAGCCGCTCCGCGGGGGTTTCGGTGCGCAGGGAGTAGGGGAAAACATGCAGATAGGAAACCGGAAGGTCGCGCAGGAGGGAGCGGGTGTTGTCGAAGTGGG
>JAPOZF010000178.1 GCA_026706165.1 Gemmatimonadota bacterium | reverse complement strand
GCGACGTGGTCTACGCCCTGCGCCCGGAGTTCGACGGCGCCCACGGCAAGCAGCTTCCCTCGGCCAGCCTCGGCATCGGCGGGCAGCACTGCACCTTCATCATGGCCGGCCCCGGGGTGCGGCAGGGCGCCGACCTGCGGCGCCAGGTGCGGGCCGTCGACGTCGCCCCGACCATCTGCTACCTGATGGGCGTGCCGATGCCGCGCGACGTCGAGGGGGGCGTCGTCTACGAGGCGCTCGAGGACCCCGACTGGCACCTGGCGCGGTAGCCCCCCGGCCCCCCTCACGGAGACAGGTATGGAAACGAAGATCTACGCGTACGGCATGGACGGGCTCATCACCCCGATGGTGAAGAAGTTCGCCGCCGAGGGGATCCTGCCGAACTTCGCCCGCATGCTCGCCGAAGGGGCGGTCAACCAGACCGCCCCCTCCTTCCCGGTCTGGACCCCGACCAACTGGGCGACCCTGTCGACGGGAGCCCACACCGGCACCCACGGGGCCACGCGCTGGCGCGTGCAGCTTCCCGACGGGGAGCGGATCAGCAGCTTCGACGGCCGCGCCCTGAGCGCCGAGCGCATCTGGAACGCCCTGGAACGGGCCGGCCTCAAGTCGGTGGCCGTGCACTACCCGGCCGCCGATCCATCCGGCGTCAGGACCGGTTTCGTCGTCGACGGGTACGGCCACCCCGGACACGCGAGCACCGACTACGAAATCGCCCTGGCGCAGGCGTACACCACCGCCGCGGTCGAAGAGACGGAAATCGAGATGGACCACGACGGCACCGCGGTGCGGCGCTCGCAGCGGAGCGTGCAGCAGGTTGCGCCGCTGCGCCCGGCGGAGGGCTGGACCAACCTGCCCCCCGGCAAGTCGCCGCCGCTGGCGACCTCCTTGGAAATCGAGGCGGCCCGGGGCGGCGACGTCACCGCGCTCCAGGTGCTGGTCACCGACACGGAAGGGAAGGGGTACGACCGCGTGACCATTTGCCGGGACCGCGACGGCGGCGCCCCTCTCGCCGCGGCCGCGGCCGGCTGCTGGAGCGGCTGGGCGATCGACGACTTCGCTTTCGGCGGGCGCCGGCAGCGGGCCTCGGTGCGCTTCAAGCCCGTCGCCCTCAGCGCCGACGGGACCCACCTCCAGCTCTACCGCTCGCAGGTGACCTTCGCCGACGGCTTCACCTTTCCCGGCGATCTCGCCGCCGAGCTGGTCGACCGCTTCGGGCCGTACCAGGAGCACGCCTCGACCCTTCCCTACACCCACGGCATGGCGGACTTCGACACCGCCATGGAGGAGTGCGAGTACCAGGGGCTCTGGTTCGCCGACGTGGCCAACTACATGCTGCGGGAGAAGGACTGCTCCTTCTTCACCTGCCACTGGCACCTGTTCGACTACCTCAATCACATCCACCTGAACGCCGTCGACCCCGCCTGTCCCGGGTACGATCCGGCGAAAGCGGACGAGGCGATGGAGATGTTCCGCAAGGCCTACCGGGTCGGGGACCGCGTCCTCGGCCGCATCTGGGAGGCGGCCGGCCCCGGCACCTACGTCAGTGTGCTCGCCGACCACGGCGCCTACCCCGACGTCCGCGTCGCCAACATCCGCAAGTACCTGCACGACCGGGGGTTCACCGCGCTGAAGCCGGGGGGCGGCAGCCGCGTCGAGGAGGACCTGGTGCTCGAAGAGGACATCGACTGGGAGAAGACGCGGGCCTACCTGAAAGACGACAAGGGGTTCGACATCTACATCAACGCCGAGCCGGGAGAGGAGTTCGACCGCATCGAGCGGGAGCTGCTGCTGGCGCTGCGCACCTGGGTGGACGAGGAGGTCGGGGGCACTCCGGTCGCCATCGCCCTGCCGAAGCGGGACGCCTACCTTCTCGGGCAGTGGGGTCCGCAGTGCGGGGACGTGGTCTTCGCCTGGGACCACGGGTACGTCAGCGGCTATTTCGGCCAGTGGCGGGGCATCGTCGGAGGGGGCGCCGCCGGAGCCCCCGAAGTGTTCGGGGCCCATCACGGCGGTTTCCTGCCGACGCGGAACGACCTCTCCTCGAGCTTCGGCACGATGATGATCGCCGGCCCGGGCGTCAGGAAGGGGTACGAGCGCCCGGTGGAGGAGCTCGGGTACATCCACGCCGTCGACGTCGTGGCGACCTGGTGCCACCTCTTCGGGGTCGAGCCTCCCGCCCACTGCCAGGGGGCGGTCGCCCGCGACCTGTTCGAGAAGTAGCCAGGACGCGCTTCCCCGGACCGCCGGGAGCGGCATGGCGAAACGACCGAACATTCTGCTGGTGGTTTCAGACCAGATGGTCGCCGCCCTCACCGGGGCGTACGGCCATCCGGTGGTCCGCACCCCCCACCTCGACCGCCTCGCCGAGGAGGGGGTGCGCTTCGACTCCGCCTACACCCCCTTTCCCTTGTGCGCCCCCGGGCGCGCCTGCTTGATGTCGGGGCGCCACGCCTCCCAGATCGGCGCCTGGGACAACGGCTCCCCGCTCGGCTGCGACCACCCGACCTTCGCCACCTGGTGCGCGGCAGCCGGGTACGACACCGTGCTGTCGGGCAAGATGCACTTCATCGGCGCCGAGCAGCGCCACGGCTTCCGGCGGCGGCTGACCACCGACATCTACTCCCCGGACTTCTCCTGGGTGCGGGAGGAGTGGATCCGCATCAAGGAGAACCGCGGCGCCGACCCGGAGGAGGTGATGGCGCAGCGGCAGACTTACAACGCCGCCCACTACGTCGGCGAGGGGATCGAGGTCGGCCGCTGGCACAACGCCCTCAGCTACGACGAGGAGACCCACTTCCGCGCGGTCGAGTACCTGCGGGCCCGTGGGCAGAGCAAGGAGGAGGAACCGTTCCTGCTGGTCGCCTCCTACCACCACCCCCACGAACCGTTCTGGCCGCCGCAGCAGTACTGGGACCTGTACGACCGAGCGGAAATCGAAGTCGCCGGGTTCCCCGAGGGATTCGAGGCGGGGCGCTCGCAGATGGACCGCTGCCTCAACGCCTACCACGGCGTCGGCCGCTTCGACCTGCGACGCCGGGAGAGCATGGAGCGGGTGCGGCGGGCCTATTACGGGGTTACCACCTACATGGACGACAAGCTCGGCGGCCTCCTCGACACCCTCGACGAGACCGGGCTCGCCGACGACACCGTCGTCCTCTTCACCAGCGACCACGGCGACATGCTCTGCGAGCGGGAGATGGTGCAGAAGCGCTGCTTCTACGAGTGGTCCTGCCGGGTGCCGCTCGTCGTCCGCTTCCCCGGCGGCTGGCGGGCCGGCAGCGCGGTCCGGACCCCGGTGTCGCTGCTCGACCTGCTTCCGACCTTCGCCGAGATCGCCGGCATCCGGGACCTCCTGCCCCACGACGGCGGCAGCCTGCTGCCGGTAATCGAGGGGGAGGACGGCGGCCGCTGCGTCTTCGCGCAGGCGCACGAAGCGGTCGGCATGCCCTGCATAATGATGCGCGAGGGGTCCTACAAGTACAGCTACATACACGGGTACGAGCCGCAGCTGTTCGACCTGCAGGCCGACCCGGGAGAGTGGAACAACCTCGCCGCCGACCCGGACCACGCCGATGTCGCCCGGCGCATGGAGGGTGCCATACTCGGCCGCTTCGACCCCGCGGCGATGGAGCGGGAGAACCTCGAAAGCCTGTACCGCCGCCGCCTGATCCGCGACGTCATGCGGGAGCGCGGCCAGACCTGGCGGCACTTCCCCCGGTACGACTACCGCCGGGGGGCGATGGACCAGTACCTCGGGGAGGAGACGCCGTGAGCGGGACGGAAGACCGACGGCATTTCGACACCTTCGGCTTCGTCGTCAAGCGGCAGTTGTTCCCGGCCCCGGAGATCGACGCGATAAGCCGCGAGTTCGACGCGGCCATGCGGGAGGAGCGCGAAGGGACGGGAACGGAGCCGGCGGAACGGCGGACCATCCTCGACTGGGTCAGGGGCCGCCCGGAGGCCGCTTATCTCGAAACCGACCCCCGCATCCGCGGCAAGATCGACGAGCTGCTGGGGCCGGAGAACAGCCTGAAGGACAACAACGACGGCAACCTCTACGTCGGCGACACCGTGTGGCATCCCGACCTCGGCTGGGACCCCGCCATCCCCGAAGGGATGAACGATCCCTACCGGCTGGCCGGCAACCTGACCAACCACTACCGGCCGTCGATAAAGGTCGCCTTCTACCTCGACCCGGTGGGGCGGGACTCGGGCTGCCTGCGGGTGATCCCCGGGTCGCACAGGAACCCCTGCCACGATTCCCTCTGGTCGCTGCACCTCGACATCCCGGCGCGGGCCCGGAAATTCGGCCACGTCACCGCGAAGCTGCTGCGGATGTGGGAAAGGGACACCGGCAGCCCCGAGGGCGGCGGGGAGCTGCTGCGCGACCCGGATGTCAACGTCTTCGGCATTCCCCCGGCCGAAGTGCCCGCCCACGCCATCGAGTCGGAACCCGGGGACGTCGTCTTCTTCAGCCACCAGCTCTGGCACGCCTCGTTCGGCGGCGGCCGCGGCCGCCGCATGTTCACGCTGAATTTCCTCACGAGCTGAGCGGCTCTCGAGGTTCCACGAGTCGTTGCGGCCGCTGCGATGGCCGGACAGGAATACGAACAGACAGCCCCGGCAAACAGGAACGCCTGAGGAAGCCCCCTTCCCCTATCTACAGCCGCAGGAACCGCTCCGCCGTCCCCCCCATGACGGCGGTGCGCTCAACGTCGCTCAGCTGCGGCAGCAGCTCGTCGATCACCCTCAGCATCCTGCCGTAGCCGGGGTTCTCCGCGATCCACGGGAAATCCGAAGCCCACATCAGGCGGTCGGCCCCGAAGGTCTTGGTCAGCAGGCGCTCGTGCACGCCGGCGAGGTCGCGGTAGGGCCACTCCTCGCCGCTGACCGCGTACTGTCCGGAGAGGTGGACGCAGACGTTTTCGTACTCGCGCAGGCAGAGCAGCGAGTAGTGGCTGGCGGGAAACCCGGTGGAGGTCTCGATCCTGGGGCGCCCCTCGCCGTCCCAGGTGAAGGTCCCGGTGCCGGGGCAGACCATCAGGTGGTTGAAGACGACCCGGACCTGGGGGAAGGCGTCGACGAGCCAGGGGAGGAGGTGGGTGTCCGCGGCCCGGATGTAGAGCCAGAGGACGTAATCCCTCTCCGCGGCGTGACGCCAGACCGGAAAGGTCTCGAGCTGCCTGACGTCGACCGGGGCGAAGGGATCGGCCGGGCCGCCGACGTGGCGCAGCCGGAAGCCGATGACGCCCCCGTCGCCTGCGAGCCGATCCATGTGGTCTTCAGGGGAGGCGGTCCGCTCCGGGATGAGCCCGATCCCGGCAAAGCGGCCGGGCCAGGTGCGCAGGCAGTGCCGCAGGTAGCGGTGGTGCTCGATCCGGGAGCCGCCGGTCTGCACCAGCACGGCGCGGTCGACGCCGTGCTCCTCCATCAGGCCGAACAGCTTTTCGGCCGGCTCCTCGCGTTCGGCGGGCCGCCCCTTTCCGACCTCGCGCGGGAACTCGTCGGAGGCGCGGGCGAATACGTGGACGTGCGAGTCTACGATCATGGCGGTGCTCAAGCTTCCCACAGGAACAGCCGGCGCCGCTCCGGGGTGGACAGCCTGTCCGCGAGCCCGGAGAACGGGCTCTGCTTCGGTTCGTCCGGCTTCTCGTAGGTGAGGATCACCGACTTTCGCGGCCGGGCGCCGCGGTTGCTCCAGGCGGTATGCCACCCGAAGGCGTCGAAGATGACCGCGGTGCCCGCCTTGCCGAGGATGACCTTGTGTCCCGGCATGCTGTCGAGGCGGGCGACGTAGGGATAGGGGCCGGAACCGGGCCGGTGGCTGCCAGGCACGAAGGCGAACGCCCCTTCGCGCGAATCGACGTCGTCGACGTAGATCTGGACCTTCAGCAGCATCGGCGGGCCGCTGTGAAGGTCGTCGGGATGCCACCCGGTGTAGCTGACCGGGCTCGGCGGCAGGAGCCGGGCGGAGAGCCCCAGGAAGATCAGGTCCCCGCCGGTCAGCTCCATCAGGGTCCCGAAATAGCTCGGGTGGTCGGCGAGATCGAGGAAGACGTCGTCCCCCGCCAGCGGGTCCGGCAGGTCGTAGAACCCGGGAGCCGTCCTGCCCGCGGCGATCCCTGCGAGCCAGTCCTCCTTGCCCGCCCGGGCCCCCTCGTCGAAGGCTTCCTGCAGGCGGGTGAGCTCCCTCCCGGAGATCGCTTCCTCGATGACGAGGTATCCCTCCGCTTGGAACTGCTGCCGCCGGTCAGTGACTTCATGCATACCCGTCCTCCTTTGGTGGAAGCGTCATCCGCGACATCCCCGCGGAATTCGGCCGTCGCTGCATGCCGGTCACCGATCACCCCTTCGGCGGCGGCCGCCAGTGCACGGCCTGGATCGGGCCGCAGTGCCGGCAGGGGCAGGTGGTTATCAGGGTGCCGTCCGGCATGGCGATGCATCCAGGGTAGTTCTCCCCTTCTCCGAGGATGTACTCCTCCGGCTCCCAGGTCGCCCCGGCGTCGAAGCTGACCCTGGCGCGCACCCCGGCGCGGGCGAAGCGGTCGTGGTAGCGGCTGTCGTAGGCGAGCACGAGGGTGGTGCCGTCCTCCAGCAGGGCGAGGTCGCCGGAACACTGCTCGTACCCGGTGACCCTCCGTTCCTTCACCCAGGTGCGGCCGGCGTCCCCCGACTCCGACACGAACACCGACTTGACGCGGGCAGTCTCCTCGTCGACCGGCTCCTCGAACCCGCTGTGCTCCGGGTCGTAGCCGTTGGCGCGCATCTCCGCCTCGATATCCTCCGGGTCGCCGGGGAGGCGGATGTTGCGCTGCTTGCGGATGGCGGACAGCAGCTTTCCCGAGGGCAGCTCCAGCAGGTGGACCTCGGCGCCGTGCATCGTCAGGGGACTTTTCTCCTCCCAGGTGACGCCCCCGTCTCCCGAGCGCAGGAGATGGGCGAAGACCCCCCTCTGCTCGACGGGGAGCTCCTTCTCCTCCGCCATTTCGAGGTAGAAGAAGTGGTCCATGGTCAGCAGCAGGGTGCCGCCGGAGAGCTGGATCATGTCGGAGTTGCCGGCGGCCACGGAGCGGTGGTCTCCGAGCGGCAGCTGCATGCGCTCGACCGTCCAGCTCGCGCCGCGGTCCCCGGAGCGGGCGAGGTACGACTCGCTGTTGCGGCGGTGGTTGGAGGGCATGACGTTGAGCAGGAAGGTGCCGTCCTCGAGGATCTCGAAGGCCCCGACCCAGCCCGCCTCGCCGTCCCGCGGCATCTGCTTCAGGTCGAAGCGCTCCATGCCGAGGTCGTACCGGTGCCCGGACCAGGACCTGCCGCCGTCGGCCGACCGGAACATGCGGCGCTCGAGGGTCGGGCCGGTTACGAACAGGTCTCCCTCCGGGGAGCGGCGGATGTAGCGGCAGCTGCCCGAAGCGCCCCGGTGGTCGATGCCGAGGTCGACGCGCTGCGCCGGCAGGTACGATACCTCTCCGTCCCGGACGACGGCGACGCGGTCCCCGCCGGCGTCCGGGCCCAGGTCGACCAGCTGCTCCGCCGCGGTCATCCCTCTTCCCCTTCCCGCCCGGGTTCCGCCCGCCTACGCAGGGCCTGCCGCGCCGCCTCGGTCGCCTCCTCGTTGACGGCCCAGCGCTCGATGTCGACGACCACGCCGTACTCTCCCAGGGCCGACTCCGGGGAGACGCGGCCCTGGCGGACGTCCTCGAGAACCCGCGCGGGGTCGCGCTCCAGCGGCGAGCCGAAGCCGCCGCCGCCGGGAAGGCGGAGGGTCACGGTCTCGTCCGGGGGCAGCAGGTACTTCCGCTTGGGATGCAGGGGCTCCCCGCTCCCGAGGAAGAGCTCCCCGACAGCCCCGTCCCCGCCGCCGTCGAACCCGCGGGCCGCCGAGCGGGTGCGGTCGTACATCGGCGAGTGCAGGGTCTCCTGCCCGCTGTCGACCTTGAGCACCATCTCCTGGCCGAGGCCGCCCCGGAACTTCCCCGCCCCTCCCGAGTCGGGGCGCAGGGCGCGCCGGAGCATCAGCACCGGCGACACCGACTCTATCGCCTCGGCCGGGACGCCGCGGATGCCGCTGGGAAAGGCGGTCGCCGACAGCCCGTCGCTGCCCGGACGCGCCCCCATTCCGCCGGCGGAGAAGAAGATGTAGGCGAACAGCCGGCCGCCGCGGTCGTGCCCTTCGAGCTGGGTGTTCCAGAGCCCGGCCGACCCGTCGGCGAGGACGCGCCCGGGAATCACCTGCGACAGGGCCCCGAAAACCGCCTGCGACAGGAAGTGGCCGATCAGGTGGCGCGCCCCCACCGCGCACGGGAAGCGGGCGTTGAGGATCGAGCCCTCGGGGGCGCGCACGGTCACCGGCCGGAAGCTGCCCTCGTTGTTGGGGACCTCGGGGCTGACGGCGCACTTGAGGGGGTAGGTGGTGTAGGCGTGGGTGTAGTTGTAGACGACGTTGATGCCGCGGTCGACCTGGGGAGAGCTGCCGGCGTAGTCG
>JAPOZF010000600.1 GCA_026706165.1 Gemmatimonadota bacterium | reverse complement strand
GCCGGAACCGCGTCCCCGTCCGGCGACGCCTCCCGGCACAGCCGGGCGACCCGGGTATCCTCGAGACCGATGATGGCCGCCATGGTTCCGGGGCGCCTCTCGCCGGCTTCCTGCATCAGTCGGCCGCGCTCCTGGACCAGGCGGACGGCGGTGGCGAAATCGAAAACTCCGGCGGCGGTCAGGGCGGAGTATTCGCCGAGACTGTGGCCGGCTGCGCAGGCCGGCTCGACCCCCTGTTGCGCCAGGACTTCGGCGGCGGCGACGCTGTGCACGAAGACCGCCGGCTGCGTGACCGCGGTCTGCTCGAGCTCCTCCAGAGGCCCTTCGAAACACAGACGCCGCAGCGGCAGCGACAGGACATCTTCCGCTTCTTCGAAACGGGCCTTTGCCAGCGGGTACCGTTCACAGAGGTCGCGACCCATGCCCACGGCCTGGGAAGCCTGGCCCGGAAACAGGAACGCAAGGCCGGCCACGGAAAAATCAGAGCGTCCAGCGCAGCAGGGCGCTGCCCCAGGTCAGGCCGCCGCCGACGGCGGTGAGCTGCACGAGGTCGCCGCGCTTCACCCGCCCCTGGTCGACCGCTTCCGAAAGGGCGATCGGAACGGTTGCCGCTGTCGTGTTGGCGTAGCGCTCGATGTTGACCATCACCTTCTCCATCGGCAGGCCCATGCGCTCGGCGGTGGCGGTGATAATGCGCAGATTCGCCTGGTGGGGGACGAACAGCGCCAGGTCGTCGACGCCGAAACCGTTGCGCTCCAGCAGGTCGACGGAGACTTCGGCCATCCTCATGACGGCGAACTTGTAGACCGCCTTGCCGTCCTGGTGCACGAAGTGAAGGCGCCTGTGGACCGATTCGCGCGAAGCGGGGTGCAGGCTGCCGCCGCCCGGCATGTACAGATCTTCCCTTCCCGAGCCGTCGCAGTGCAGCTCGAAATCGATCAGCCCCTCTTCCGCGGGCTCGAGCAGCACTCCGCCGGCCCCGTCGCCGAACAGCACGCAGGTCGAGCGGTCCTCCTGATCGGTGATGGCGCTCATCTTGTCGGCGCCGATGACCAGCACCCTTTCGTGCGCCCCCGATTCGATGAACTGGGCTCCCGCTACCACGGCGTAGACGAAGCCGGCGCAGGCGGCGGAGAGGTCGTAGCCCCATGCGCGCCGGGCCCCGATACGGTCCTGGACGAGGCAGGCGGTGGCGGGAAATACCATGTCCGGGGTGATCGTCGCGACGATGATCAGGTCGAGATCACCCGGGTCGAGGTCGCGTTTCGCGAGGATGCTCCCCGCCACCTCGGTGGCCATGTGAGAGGTGGGGAGGGCGTCGAGGATGCGGCGCTCGGCGATCCCGGTGCGCTCGCGGATCCAGGCGTCGGAGGTTTCTACGGTCTCGGCAATCTCGGCGTTGGTGACGACCCGGTCGGGAAGGTAGCGTTCGACAGCGGTCACCGCGGCGCACCGCCCGGTGCGCCCGGAACCCTCTCGTCCTCGCGTCGGCAGCAGCTGCCCGGGCAATCAGACCTCAGGCTCGGCGTACTCGCGTCCCCGGTAGAAGCCGCAGCTCCTGCAGATCCGATGGGGCCGGGCCGGCTGCCCGCAGTTCGCGCAAAGGGTCAGCGCGGGACGGCGCAGCTTCCAGTGCGTCCTCCTCTTGTCCCGGCGCGTTCGGGATATCCGTCTCTTGGGTACTGCTGCCACGGGATTCCTCCGTATCTACGTGCTTCGCGATTGTTTCGCCGCCAGTCCTTCCAGGGCCTCCCAGCGCGGATCGGTCCGCTCCCGGGAGCAGCCGCACGCCCCTTCGTTGAGGTCGTGGCCGCAGCTCGAGCAGAGCCCCTTGCAGTCCTCGCGGCAGTAGACTCTCATCGGCCACTCGAGGGCTACCGCGTCCCGCACCCGGCCGGTGAGGTCGACGACCCTGGCGCCCGGGTCGACGATCTCGACGTCATCCTCCTCTTCGGCCGCCTCCAGGAGGTCGGCGCCGACCTCGCGGCGCTGGATCAGGACCTCCACTTCCGCTTCGAAAGACTTCTGCACCGCGGCCAGACAGCGGCAGCACTCCCCGCCGATCTCGAAAGAGACGGTCCCCTTTACGGTGAACGTCTGCAGGAACCGCTGCACAGAAAGCCGCAGCAGAACCCGGGGCGACAGGTCGAAGTTGCGGTCGCTGAGGTCGAGCGCCGCAGCCTGCAGGGGCGTCTCGAATTCGGTCCTGCCCTCCTCGAAGTCGTCCAGAAGGAGGTGGGCGTTACCGGCATCGGTCCGCCCGCCGTCTGTTCCTCCGGAGGCCATATTCCATGCTAGCCGAAGAAAAAGCCGATTTCCCTTTTAGCGTTCTCCAGCGAATCCGAAGCGTGAACGGCATTGCATTGCACGTCGGTGCCGAAGTCGCGGCGGATGGTCCCCGGGGCGGCCCTGGCGCTGTCCGTTTCGCCGATGAAGGCGCGCAGGTGGGCGACGGCGTCGTCGCGTTCGAGCAGGGCCGGAACGATGCTGCCGGAAGTCATGAATTCCACCAGCTCGCCGAAAAAGGGGCGCTCCTTGTGGATGTCGTAGAATTCGGCCGCCCGTTCCCTGGTGAGCCGCGTCATTCCGAGGGCGCGGATCGCAAACCCCTCGGCTTCGAGGCGCGCCAGGATCCGGCCGGTTGCGGCTTTGCCCACCGCGTCCGGCTTGACGATCAACAAGGTCCGCTCCGTGGCCACGTTCGTTCTCTTTCCGGGTCTTCGGTTCTGCCGACCAAACACAAAAAAACGGCCGGCTGTTTCCATCTTCCGGCCGCGGGCAAGTCGTTCAAATTACAGGCTTTCCGAGCACCTGTCAATTTCGTTGACAGGGTAATGGGGGCTGGATAGATTGCGCCCGATGCGACATCCCTGGCTGGAAGAAGAGAGCAAGGCCATTCGCGACCCGGTCTGGGGGTACATCCATACTCCCGATCCGCTCCTCGCCCTGATCGACACCGAGGAGTTCCAGCGCCTTCGCAACATCACCCAGCTCGGGTTCGTCCACCTCGTCTATCCGGGAGCGCGGCACTCCCGCTTCGAGCATTCCCTCGGAGTCTACCACCTCGCCAAGCAGTTCCTCGCCCGCCTCGTCAGGTCCGATCCGCCCCTCGAGCTCGCCGATGAGGACGTCCGCGTCTTTCTCGCCGCTACGCTGCTTCACGACATCGGTCACTACCCGTTCTCGCACACCCTCGAAGAGCTGATGCCTTTCTTCGTCGACCACGAAAAACACGCGCGCCGGATCATAGAGGACGAATCCGGCGGCGTCAGCCGGGTTTTGCGGAAGGAGGTCGGCGTCGATCCTGCGAGGGTGGCGAACGTCATCGATTACAAGGCCAAGGACCGCGAGATCCCGGCGCGCGACCTGCTGTTGGCAAACATCCTCAGCGGCACCCTCGATCCCGACAAGATCGACTACCTGCTGCGCGACTCCCTGTTCTGCGGCGTCCCGTTCGGCGAAAGCGTGAACAGGGACCGGCTGATATCGGCGATCAAATACGACCCGAGGCGGCGGCGCCTGGCGATCACCAGCAAGGGAGTCTCGGCGGTCGAGTCGCTGGTTTTCACGAACTACCAGATGTACCGGAACGTCTACTGGCACCACACGGTGCGCGCGGCCACGGCGATGTTCAAGCGCTCCCTTCAGGACGTCCTGGTCCACCCCGATTGCCGCATCGCCCACGGCGACTTCCACGGCGTCACCGAAGGGGAGCTGATGAGGATCCTGAGGGCGGAACAGGAGCGCCTCGGACTCGAGGGAGCAGCCGTTCTGTTGGGGGGGGTCCAGCGGCGCCGGCTCTACAAGGTGGCCAGCTTCATCTTCCCGGGAGAGCGCAAGCAGCGGCTCCTGCACTACTTCTACGACCTCTACCAGCACCCGGACAAGCGCCGGTCGAAGGAGATCGAGCTCAGCCGGCTCTTCGGCGACCGCCTGAAACGGCGCATGAACGGCAGCGAAATCCTGATCGACATTCCCCGGTTCGACAAAAGCCCCGAGGTCGATCTCAGGGTCTTTTTCGGGGACGCGGCGCCCAGCGGCAAGGCGGACCCGCTGGCCTTCGAGGACCCCGAAGTCTCCCGGCTGCGGGAGTCCCTCCTCGACAACTTCGAAGACCAGGCGAAGATCTTCCGCATCTTCTGCGTCGAGGAGGAGGATCTGCTTGCCGTCGCCAGGGACCAGGTGAAACGCCACCTCAACTAGTGCCCCGTCGCAGCCTGATTCCGGGACAGGACAACAGGGCCTGCAGGGGCGAATCCCGCCGCCGTTCGTAGCCTCGCTTGCGCGCGCGGGGGCACGAGGCGGCGTCACGGCCTCCTCCACCGCAGTTCCCTCATCGGGACCGTCTCTTTTTCCGCGGTCCCCTGGTTTCAGACTGACGCGAGCACCTTCCCCATGGGCTATCCGGAACTCGAGCTCCGACGCAACAGCGAACGCCAGCTGATCAGGGGGCATCCCTGGGTATACAGCGGAGCGGTGGCGGCCGCCCCACATGCCGCCCCCGGGGAAATCGTCGACGTGTGCGACTTCAGATCGCGGTTCGTCGCCCGCGGCTACTACAATCCCCACTCGACCATCGCCGTCCGCGTGTTGACCAGGGACCGCGATTGCGGCATCGACCGCGGTTTCCTGGCACGGGCGATCCGCAGGTCGGTCCTGGTCCGCCGCGGCAACCCCGAGCTGGCCGCCACCACCGACGCGGTCCGTCTCGTCCACGGGGAGAACGACGGCCTCCCCGGCCTCGTCGTCGACGACTACGCCGGCTACCTCGTGGTGCAGTTCCACACCTGGGGGATGGAGCTGCTGCGCTCCGAGATCCTCGACGTCCTCGAGGAGGTGGTCGAACCCAGGGGGATCCACGAGCGCAGCGACGTCGGCACGCGGCGGGCGGACGGCCTGAAGGACCGCCGCTCCGGCCACCTCCGCGGCGAGCAGCCGCCGCGGCTGATTGAGATCCGGGAGGGTGCCGTGAGCCTGTGGGTCGACGTCCGCCGCGGGCAGAAGACCGGTTTCTTTCTCGATCAGCGCGGCAACCGGATGCTTCTGGGGCGCTACGCCGAGGGCCGCTCCGCCTTCGACTGCTTCGGGTACACCGGCGGCTTCGCCGCCCATGCCGCCAAGGGGGGCGCCCGGTCCGTGGTCAGCGTCGACATCGCCAGGGACGCCGCCGCACTGGCGGCGCGGAACGTCGGCGCCAACAGCGGAGATTCCCGGCGCAACTGCCAGGTCGTCGCCGACCTGTTTCCGATGCTGGAGCAGCTGTCGGAGCGCGGGCCCAGGTTCGACGCTGTCGTCCTCGACCCCCCCGCCCTGGTGCGCCGCAGCCGCGACGTCAAGACCGCCATCGGCGTCTACATCAAGCTCAACCGCAACGCGATGAAGCTGGCCGCCGACGGCGGTTTCCTGATGACCTCTTCCTGCTCCACCCGCATATCGCAGGAGGAGTTCTTCCAGGTCGTGCGCCGCGCCGCGGCGGGAGCGCGAGTGCAGGCCAGGGTCCTGGCCTGCAACCTGCACCCCCCCGACCATCCGGTCGACCCCGCCTTTCCCGAAGGCCGCTACCTCAAGACGATCCTGCTCCAGGTCTTTCGCTGAGGAAGGGGGGCCGGGCTCCTTCATGTGCAGGCACGGCCGCCGGTCGCACAGACCGCAGGTCGTCCGGCAGTCGCCGCACAGCCCGATTGAATTCCCGTCGATAACCGGATGAACCCGCTCCGAGGCGCGGGCACCCGGTCCTGCAGACGGGAGGTCCTCCGGATTGGTTGCATCCCCCGCCATTCGAGTCCAAACCGGGACGGATCCGCTCACAGGTCGCGGCGGCCCCGCTGTTCTCCAGCCCCCGCAAAGGCCGGAAACCGCAGGAGCGACCGGGAACGACCGCCTGTGGAATACGGGTTTCAGGTATCTATATTTCGGAGAGCCCGTCCGGTCCCCCGGCCAGTCGCCCGCATCGACGTGGGAAGCGCATGAAATCCTCCCTGCCCCAGGAGCTGCGTCTCAAGCTGGACGCCCTCCCGCACCGCCCCGGCGTCTACCTGATGAAGAACGCCGAGGGGCGGTACCAGTACATCGGAAAGGCGAAAAGCCTGCGCAGCCGCGTGCGCTCCTATTTCCAGGAAGGGGCCGGCCAGGGAATGCCCCGGCTCGAGGCCCTGCTGCGCAGGGTAACCGACGTCGACTACATCGTCACCGAGACCGAGCAGGAGGCTCTCGTTCTCGAAGCCAACCAGATCAAGGCCCACCGTCCCCGCTACAACGTCCACCTCAAGGACGACAAGAAATACCCCTTCATCCGCATCACCGACGAGGCATTCCCCCGCATCTTCGCGACCCGCAACCTCGTCCGGGACGGGTCGCGCTACCTCGGACCGTACAGCAACGTGCGCGCCATGCACACCGCCCTCGAGCTGATGCACAAGATCTTCCCGGTCAGGAGCTGCGATTACCCGCTCCCCTCCGACAAGGTCAAGCTCTGCCTCGAATACCAGATCCGGCGTTGCGAGGGGCCCTGCGAGGGACTGACCGGCCGCGAAGAGTACCGGCGCCACGTCGACCAGGCGGTGCGCTTTCTCAAAGGGGACAACGCCTCGATCGTCAGGGAGCTCGAGGCGCGCATGGAAGAGGCCGCCGCCGAGCTGCGCTTCGAGGGAGCCGCCCGCTGCCGCGACCAGCTGCGGGCGCTGCAGATGATGCAGCGGCGCCAGAAGGTGATGTACGACGAAGCCGTCGACCGCGACGTGATCGGTCTGGCGCGCAGCGACGACGACGCCTGCTGCGCGGTTCTCGAGATCCGCGAAGGGCGTCTGCTCGGGCAGAAACACCACTTCCTCAGCGGCATCATCGAGCATTCCGACGCGGAAATCATGTCGGCATTCGTGCGCCAGTTCTACCTGCAGACCGACTTCACTCCGCGCCAGGTCCACCTCAGCGTCGATGTCGAGGACGCCGGCATGATCGCCGAATGGCTGTCGGCCAAGGCCGGGGCCCGGGTGCGTCTCGCGGTGAGCCGGCGGGGCATCAAGGCGAGGGCCCAGGAGATGGCGGACGAGAACGCCGCCCATCTCCTCGAGGAGCGCCGGCTCAAGCGCGAGCTGCGCAAGGGCCAGGTCCCGCAGTCGGTCGCCGCCCTGCAGCGCGACCTCGGCCTGCCGCGTCCGCCGCGCCGGATCGAGGGAATAGACATCTCCAACTTTCAGGGCACCGACAGCGTCGGGTCGGTCGTCTGCATGGTCGACGGCAAGCCCAGGCGCAGCGAATACCGCCACTTCAGGGTGAAAGGCGTCGAGGGCGCCGACGACTTCGCCAGCGTCCGCGAGGTCGTCCTGCGCCGCTTCCGCGGCCTCGCGGAACGGGGGGAGGAGCTCCCGGACCTGCTGATGATCGACGGCGGCAAGGGACAGCTGGCCAGCGCCGTGGAGGCCTTGCGGCAGCTGGGCCTCACCGATCAGCCGGCCGTCGGCCTGGCCAAGAGGCTGGAGGAATTGTTCCTGCCCGGCCCCGGGGACAGCCTGCTGCTGCCGAGGACTTCGGCCAGCCTGCGGCTGCTGCAGGTGCTCAGGGACGAGGCGCACCGCTTCGCCCTGGCCTATCACCGCAAGCTTCGCGGCAAACGCACCCTGACTTCGGCGCTTGATCGAATCCCCGGGATCGGCCCCAAACGAAGGACCGCGCTGCTGCAGAAGTTCGGCTCGGTGCAGCGGATCGTCGACGCCGAGGTCGACCAGATCGCCGAGGTCAAGGGGTTCAGCCTCAAGCTCGCCCGCGACCTCAAGTCCCGTCTGGGGGGCGCTGCCGCCACAGGTGCGGAAGCGGCCGGGGAACGGGGATGACGAAGCCGGGGGCAGCGACAGGAAGCGAGGTTCCGCCGCCTTTCGAGATGATCCTGGAGCGGTTCCTCGACCGGCAGCAGCTCACCTCCGGCACCAGGGCGGCGTACCGCCGGGATCTGCAGCGATATCTGGCGGGCCTCCACAGCTGGGGCGTGACCGACCTCCAATCGATAACGGAAGAGCTGTTGCGGCGCACCCTCGGCAAGCTCGTCGACGCCGGGTTCAGCCCCGCCACGATTGCCCGCAACCTCAGCAGCATTCGCGGGTTTCATCGCTTTCTTCTGCTCGAGGGAGTGTGCCGGTCCGATCCGACGGAAGTGCTCGAGGCGCCCGGGGTCGGACGCCGTTCACCGGAGGTGCTTTCGGTGGAAGAAGCCGACCGCCTCCTCGACAGCGCCGGGGGCGACACCCCGCTCGAGCTGAGAAACCGCGCTATTCTCGAGCTCCTCTACGCCGCGGGGTTGCGGGTGTCAGAACTGATCGCGCTCGAGCGCTCCTGGCTGCAGCTCGACGAGGCGCTGGTTCGCGTCCGCGCCGACGGGCGGCCCCGGGCCGTTCCGCTCGGACGGCAGGCGGTCCTCGCCCTGGGCCGCTACGAAGAACGCGGCCGTTCCCGCCTGGTTACCGGCAGCGACTGCCCCGCGTTCTTCGCCAACTCGGCAGGGCGGCCGCTGTCGCGCATGGGGGTGT
>JAPOZF010000411.1 GCA_026706165.1 Gemmatimonadota bacterium | reverse complement strand
CCGGGCGCCGGTCGAGACATTCCGTGCGGTGTCTGTGGCCGGATGATAGATCATCCGCATCCACGCGGTCTCCGGTATGTCGAACGGGATTCCGCCCTTGGCCAGCGGTATGGAGATCGCCGTGGCGTGAGCTTCCGTCTTCTCCACAATGGCGTCATAGACGCCCTTCTGGGTCAGCATGTCCGCTCCTTGCAGGAGAGGTGAATAATAACAGGAGGTTGAGCGGGGAGGAGGCAGCGATTTCTATATGTAGAATAAAGGTTCTGGTTACGGTCTGACAACCTGATATACTACACGTATAGCAGAGCAGGAACTTTAGTACTGTACCATCTGCTCACTGCCTATGACTACAACCCCGGACCGGTCAGTGCTCCTGTAGTCCCGGGGCTGGCCGAGTACCAGACCAGCCCGTTCAGGTTCCACGGGGCTGAAGCCCCGCGCTGTATGTGAAGGACTACCGACACCAACCGCTGTTTGCGTTGTGGCATCGGGGCTGCTGGCTGTTCTTGGCCACGGCCAACCGCTGAAGCTACCAGACCCCTTGGTACTGCACATATATCATGTTTGCAGTAGATCCTCAGCTGTACATAAAAATCCCGTTGCCCGCCTTTCAACTCCGCCCGGCTCTTCTGGATGAATCCCGGTTGTTACCCCGGTAGAGGTGGCCTCACCCCTCGCTGACCCGTTTGTGGCCTTGCAGTGGTCGCCTTCTCGCCGCAGCTCCACCAACAACCACGCCCTTGTATACGGCTTCTTTAACCGGTGGGACCGGGTCCGCGTTCTCTCAATCCTGCTGGGATTCTGGGCTCCGGTCGGGAGGGTAACCAGCGGTAAGTCTATGATCGTTGGGAGGTTTTCCACCTGAGAGAGAAGAGGACCACCCACGGGCTGATGTCGAAATCTTCCTTGAGGGTGGCCTCTGCGGGAGAAGAAAAGTTGACCGCGATTCCGACGGGCTGCCGGAATCGCGACCAATGAAAGCGGAATCCTTCTCTCTCAGATCCGGGAAAAAGATTATTGAACAGGTGAGATCGGGTCAATCGAAATCCTAGGAAATCGGAATCCCGACTAAGTTTTATTACAAAGAAGCCCCGCTTGCCTGAGCACGAGCGGGGCTTCGTAGGTGGTCCTTTGGTGAGGGAGATCAACCGCTCAAGGGTTCGTCCTCAACCAACTGAAACCCCGATTTTATCACCGCCGTACGGTATTCCTCGTGCTGTTCAATGACGGTTTCCAGCGGCAATGGATCGCGGAAACGGTTATCTGCTATTTCTCGGTTGGATCCATCACACGCAACCGCAATGGCGTGATGTTCTCCGTCCGATTCCACTGTTAGGGCCCACCTTCCCTGTTCCTCGAACGCCTCAAGGAAGATGCCGATTAGATGTTCTGGAAGGTCATCCACATACCACGGGGCCCCATGCTTAAACCTGAGGACATCCAAGGCGGAATGTTCCTCAAAATCCATCATCGGCTTATCAGCCCAGGTGTCGGATGACATACCGGACAGTGCTGACCAAGCGCAGGGAGCGCAGTATTCGGCGTTTCCGGTGACTTTATACAGCCGTTTCATTGTTCGTTCCCTCCCATCATCGCGGCAATCTCACCCCCTACATGCTCCCGCATCTCGGTCACCGGATCGCCGATGTCCCGGACGTATCGGTTTGCCATTTCCATTGTCCGGTGACCGAGAAGGTCGCGCAAGATGGCGGCAGAGGCTCCCGAGGCTGCGGCCGTGGTCGCTACCGTTCTTCTCAGATCGTGCAGCCGTACGTCTTGGATCTTGGCGGCCTTGGCGGCCTTCTGAAACGTCACCCGTGCGTACCTGTAGGTTACGGGTGCTTTTCTTCGAGCCGTGAAAACCCAGTCACATTCACGGGGCCGCTGGCGGATTACATCGAGGGCCGGAGCAGGAAGCGTATGAGTGCGTGCTCCGGTTTTCGATTCGGGAATCCTCAGCCGGCCACTTTCAAGATCAAGGTCTTGCCATCGGATCCGCAGCACCTCGCCAATCCTCAGACCGCTTAATGCCGCGACTCTGACGGCAGCGACAGCGGCAGGGTGATTTCCCTCCTGCTCTTTCAACGCAACGGCCAGCCGTCCCAGTTCGTCAGCGGTCAACACCCGGTCCCGTGCTTTCTCCTGCGCCTTCTCGATGAAGCGGACCGGATTGGAAAACTGCTCCCGCAGTCCCCATTTCTCGAATTCGTTGAAGCACCGCGACAACAACGCCAGCATCCGGTTGCGAGTTGTGACCGGGGCACCTGAAACCGCTTTCTCGATGTGCTCGCGGGTGACGGTGGCCACCGTCTTGCGTTCCAACCTCGGGGCAATCGCCGCCCAGTGATAGCCGTACTCTTGGGCTGTCTTCGCCGTCATCTTTCCCAACTTGATTCGCTGCGGTACGAGATCCTCGAAAAACTGGTTCATCGCCTCCCCGACGGTTGGCGCCTCCCTCAGCTGCCGTTTTTTCTCCACCGGATCGGCACCCGCCCGAACCTCAAGCAACAACTGGCCGGCCATCCGTCGGGCCTCTTTCAGACTCGTTTCTTCGACACGGCAGAGCGTCTTTCTTCGCTGCTCGCGGTGCACAGTGCGATACGTCACCACGAAAGCCCTGGTCCCAGTCGGGGTTATCCGCACCCCTAGCCCCTTGGTCTTGTGGTCCCAGACGATACGGCTTTTCGGTCCCGGTCTGAGATCCGAGATTATCCGCTCAGTCAGCATGTTTTCCTGCCCTCCGTGTCGGGTAGTCGTGTCAACAATGTGTCAACAAACGAGGGCAAAAATACAGCCGGATCGGATCCGCACAAGCCCACCCCTTACTAATCGTATGGGTAGCTAAGTAGCTGAAAAAAAACGATTTATGAGTTTTTGTATTAGTTTTTTGGGGGAGTCGACAGGCGATATTTTCATTCCTACGGATCAGGAGGTTTGGGGTTCGAATCCCTATGGGTGCACCATCTGTTTAATGACATGGGGCCGGTTTCGACATGAGACCGGCCCTTTCGTTTGTACGCCATGTGCGGCGACCCCGTTTCCCGGCAAACCCAGGCTGTTCTGAAGCGATGCTGCTACTGAATTCCGGAATCACGGAAATCCTGCATTGGAAGGAGACCACCCATGAAGGCTGAACCAAGGTACACAGTTGCAATCATCGGTTGCGGACGCCTCGGCCAGCACTACGCCGAGGTGTACCAGACGCTACCGGATACCGAGCTTGTCGCAATTGCCGAACGCAACCCGGAGCGGCTCCGGGCGGTCGGGGAACGCTTCGGCATCGAGGCCCTCTACCCGGACGCCGAGGCAATGTACCGGGAAGTCGTGCCCGACATCGCCGCAGTCGTGCTGCCGGGCAAATACATAAAGGATGCGGTGATCGCCAGCGCCCAGGCGGGGGTCAAGGGGGTCTCCACCGACAAGCCGATCGAGGCCTGCCTCGCCGACGCCGACGAGATGGTCGACGTGTGCGCCGAGCGCGGCGTCGTCTTTGCGGGGGGAAACCTCAAGCGGGCGCTTTCCGACCTCCAGGAGGTCGCCGGCTGGCTGCGCGCCGGCGACTACGGGGAGCTGCGCGGCGCCAGCGTGCACCGGTGGGGGGCCGGAGAGATCTCCGGCGGCGGCTGCCAGCATATCGCCGTGCTGCGGCTCCTCGCCCAGGCCGAGGTGACCGAGGTCATCGCCTGGGGCGCCCCGGAAGAAGCGCTGCGCAGCGACAGCGATGAAGGCCTGGTCCTCAACTGCCATTTCCGCCTGAGCAACGGCCTCGGCTGCCCCGTGTTCGGCTGGGAAACCCCTTTCCGCGGCGTCGAGGTATGGACCGACGAGGCCCTGGTCCGCTGGAACTGGGCGACTCCCGAAATCTACAGGGGTTTCGACGGCAGCGGCGCCCGGGTCAGGGTGGACCGGCCGTATACACCGGAACAGTATCCCCGGTTCTCCTATCTGGGCACCTCGATCCTGTCGTTTCTCGACGTGGTGGCCAATGGCGGCGAGCTCGCCGTATCCGGACACGACCTGCGGCAGTCGCTCGAAGTCGCCATCGCCGCCAAGTACTCGGCCCTGTGGGGCAGCGTGCCGCTCAAGCTGCCGCTCGAGGACCGCTCCCTGACGCTCTACCCGACCCCTTACCGATGGCTCGGAGGCGACCAGTCGGGACGGTCCCAGACCTACGCGGAAGCTCTGGAGGAGCCCCTGGTCCCAAAGTACAAGGGATAGCGCGGACAGGGGTGTCCGGGCCTGGTGAGCCGCCCTGGAGGACCTCTGCGGCTGGAATGCCCGCAGCAAGTACTGATCGACCAGCAGCAGTCCCCGCAATCCATCGGCCTCGCGCGTCGTTTCCTTCCGGTCAGCAGTAGGGCACCGGGATCTCCTCCCCGTGCCAGGGGAAGGCGTAGGTGGGCCGGTTGACAAACCGGCGCATGACCATGTCCAGGCGGATGGATGCACCGGGCGGAAGCCGGACCGCGAAGTACTTCGACTCCACCGGGATGGTCCGGCCGCCGCAGGTCAGTTCGACGAACCGGTGCTCGGCGAACGCCCCGGCCTGCACGATCAGTTTCCGCGTCTCGCCTGCATCCAGATTGACCAGATGGACCCCCGCAGTCCCGGCCCCCAGCTTGTCGACCAGGGCGGCGACCCCCGGCGGCAGTCCGGGCCTGGCGCGGTCCGGATCGAAGTAGCGCATGGTCGCGCGCAGGAGGCGCCGGTGTACACCGAGTGCGGCGCCCCCATGGTCACCTGCGTCAACCCCTTGGTGTAGACGGGATTGGGAGGACAGTAGTTGTCGGCGATCAGGGCCCGGGCATCGCGGGTCTCGCTGCGGATCGACTCGAAAGCGGTCCGGGCGTTCTCGTATTCGGCCTGGAGGATTTTCACGGGCCAGTCGGGGTTCCTGCCGTCGTAGTACTGGAAGCGGGCGAGTTCGGTGTCGCCGTAGTTCTTTTCTCCGACGACGGGCACGTGGTTCCAGTCCCGCTCCTGGTCGGTCTCCCGGATCCTGGCGATCAGGTCGTAGTCTTCGGCCGCCATGGATATGTGGTACAGGTGGGCCAGTTCCTGCATGCGGAACGGTGCCGGCTGCCGCTTTCCGGGGTCACCCAGGGCGTACTCCCAGCCCCCGGGGCCGTAGCGGGCAGGAAGCAGGAGCTGGCCGTCCTCCCGCGTGATCGCATTGTCCATGAGGACCCTGATCTGCGAGCGCAGCAACTCCAGGTAACCGAAGTCGCCGGTGAGCAGGACGGCGCATTCAGCGGCGATCGTCAGCGAGTTGAACATTATGTTGTAGCCGACGAAGCTGTTCCATCCGTAGAGCCCGCCCCACCACTGGCCCCTGCGGTTTTCGCCGATCCTGCCGGTCGGTCCGACGTTGTCGGGCATGATGCCGCCGTTGCGCCGCATCCGTTCCATCCAGGCTTCCGTGTACTCCAGCACCCACTGCCTGTACTTCTCCTCGCCGGTGTACAGGTATGCGTTGGTGACCAGGGCGGTGGCGCCCAGGCTGTTGGCGACGTCGCCGTTGAGGACGATGTCGTCGAAAAGCTCGAGGATCTCGTCCCGGCGTTCGGGGTTTTCGAACCAGTCCGGCTCCAGGTCCTCCCACCGGATACAGGGAAGCCCGGACGCCGTAGTAGCGGTATGACTCCCCGATGCTCTGTATCCCCCCCTGAAGCCACATGATCGCATTGGCGGCACTGGCGCGGCGCATGGGGCCGACGCTGGTCTGAATGGGGCTGCGGAAGACCCTGTGCCGGGGATCGTAGTTGGGCGCCTCCGGATCCTCGTCCATGAACATCGCCGCGAACCGTCTGGAACGGCGAACGTTCTCCGAGATCGTGGGGTCGGCCAGGCCGAAATGGTAGAAGGCCATGTTGCCCTCCCCCTGGTGGTGCCACTCGTTCGCTCCCGGTGAACCCTGGTTGTAGTACTCGTTGTGAATCTGGGGACAGAAGCGGGGGTGCACCCTGCTGACGATATCGTCGGCGAAGAAACGGGTGGTGGCATTCCACTGCTGGAGCGCCAGGTCGAGCACCTGTCTGTCCGCCCCCATGGCGTAGAACAGGCCCCAGTTGTACACCCTTTCGTAGAGGTCGTCGACGTCGTCGGCGAAGTAAAAGGCGCCGCCCTTTTCCGCGTACTTGTCGACCATCGGGGAGACGGCATCCTCCATGAGTTTCATCAACCGGCGTTGCAGGAGCGCCATCTCGGAGGAGGGGAAACCGCCGTGGCCTCGACCTCGACCAGCCCCGGGACAGTCACCTGCCTTGAAGAGCCTGTATCAGCCAATTTGTCCCTCCAGTTCGAAGTTCCACTGCTCCCGGGTCTCCGCCGATCCCGGGGGCGCCCGGCAGTTCGAGCAGTTTTGAGATTGGGTGCTGTCCGGGGTTCCGAGGATCGGCAAAAACTCGAACCGCGGCGCCGCCAGGGGTCCCTGCGCGGTTCAGCGAATGTCGATGTCCAGCTGCTCGAGACCGGCGCGCAGGGCGATCTTCGCGGCGGGGTCCAGAGGCGGGTCGATCCGCGTCGGTCCCGCGGGGGTGCCGCGGTCCGCGAGCATCTGCTTTATCCCCGGCAGCACACCCACCTCGAGCAGCAGGCGGATGACGCGGTTCGCCTGCTGCTGGCAGGCCCGCGCCGCGGCGAGATCGCCGGCATCGAAGGCGCGGCGCATCCCGAGGAAGATCTTCGGCATGATGTTGTAGGTGCTGCCGATGGCGGCGTCGGCGCCCATCACCATCGCCGGCAAGGCCAGCTCGTCAGGTCCCGAAACGGCGTTTACCCAACCCCCCGAGCGGTCTATGAGCTGGCCGAAGAGGTAGAGGTTGTGGTCGGTGAACCTCACCCCCGCGAAGTTCGGGCCCTCCCGCATCGCCTCGAGAAAGCTGTCGGCCGTGGCCCCGGTATCGGCCTCGCGCATCAGCCAGTACACGAAGAACGGCAGGTCGGTGGCCGCTCCGATGGCGGCATAGTGGGCGACAGCGGCGACGAGGTCGTTGGGAGCGTCGACCGGCGCCGCCGAGGCGACCGCATCGATTCCCTTCAGGCGCGCGGCATGCCGCGCCAGCTCGACGGCGTTTTCAGTGGACGTACCCCCTGCATGCAGAATGATTCTCACCTCGCCGGCCACTTCATCGGCGACGATCTCCGCCACTTCCGTACGTTCAGGCATCGACATCGCCCGGCCCTCGCCGGTGCCGCCGCAGACGAAGAATCCCTGAATCCCGGTGTCGATCAGCGCCCTGACCAGGGCCCTTTGACGCCCGGCGTCGACGCGCGCGCCGCTGTCGTCGAAGGCCGTGCAGAGCGCCGGCCAGATACCCCTGACCAGCTTCTTGTTCAACTCGAACCTTCCCGGTACATGCCGTCAACCTCCATGATCCGCCGGGCATCCCCACGGTGCGTCCCTTCCCGGTTGGATATCCACGCCGGGGCACCCTTTTCTGGCAGCTCCCTTCTCATTTCCTGACAACACCGTACCCAGCCTCTGAAGGGATGCCCGGGGCGACCGATGCTTCCTGCCACACCGGCAGCGCCGGGGGAGTCACGCGGAGGCCAACGTCAGCTCTCTCATCCTGTCGTCGTCCAGCTCGACCCCCAGCCCGGGACCGTCGGGGGCGGACAGGGGGCTGTTCTCGGTGCGGGTCCGCTCTTGGGCCGGGGAAGCCGTGTACAGCAGGGGGCCTGCCGGATCGGAGGGAAGGTCGAGGTTGGGCACCGACACTCCCAGGTGAACGGCCCCGGCGGTCCCGATGGTGGAGTCCTGATCGGTGGACAGGAATGCCTTGAAACCGGCGGCCTCGGCCAGCGCGAACATGCGGCGGACGTAGGTCGGCCCCCACCAGATCCACGCCAGGTTGAGGACGGTGCACGCGCCCCGCTCGATGGCCTCGAGCCCCTCCTCCAGGCTGCCGATGTGCTGGCTCACCGGCACGTCCACCCGCTTGACGAAATCGGCGCACACCCGCAGGTCGTTCGACGGCTGTTCGAAGTTGAGAGGTTCGTGGCGGCGCAGGACCTCGGCATAGCGCAGGGCGGTCTCCCAATCGGGGAAACTCCCGATCATATCGATGGCTTTGAGCCGGATCTTCTCGCCGAAGCGCGCCTTCATCTCGCTCAGAAAGCGGTCGTCGAGACCGCTGTCGCCGGAGATGTAGTAGCGGAACAGGTGGTGCCCCAGGTCGACCAGCCGCTGCAGGTAGCTGGCGTTCCGATCGAACCCTCCCTGAAGGTGTTCCCCGATGATCGGGTAACAGAAGTACACGCTCTCCCGCATTTTTCCGCCCAGCAACTGACAGGCCGGAACCCCCTGCAGCTTGCCGTTGAGGTCGTAGAGCGCCAGGTCGATGGCCGCGGTCAGGTGCGAGTTGCTCACCGTGCTGGCGAAGTCCTGGGCACGCAGGAACTCGTTGATTTCCCCGATCCGGGTGGCGTCGCGTCCGACCAGCAGTTCGTTGTAGCGCTTGGCGATGGCGCCGAGGTCGTCGGCCAGGCTGTCCGGAGCCTCCCCCAGTCCCACGAGCCCGT
>JAPOZF010000405.1 GCA_026706165.1 Gemmatimonadota bacterium | reverse complement strand
CCACCGGCTGCCGGAGCTCGGCGCAGGACCGCGGCTGATACGCCGGCCACTGCGTCTCGCGCAGGTCGAAGCCGAAGGCCCGCTTGCTCAGCACGATCAGCGGCGGCGACTGGATCCTCTTGAAGAAGCTGGAGCGCAGCTGGCGCTCCACCCAGTCGAGATCCTCCAGCCAGGCGGCGGCATCGGCGAAATGGGCGCTGAAGGCCTCCCGGTCCCCCCACTCCAGCCGCTCGAGCAGCTCCCCCCGCAGGTACCAACGCATCAGGTCGGCCGGGTGGCGCCGGTACTCGATCAGCTGCCGCAGGACGGCGTCGTGGTACCCGTACTTGATGGGGTCCCCCATCCCCCGGGTGACGTCCTGCTCCGGCGACAGCTCGGCGCTGGGCACCGTCGCCATGCTCAGCAGGTTCTCCGGGATCACCTCGCGCCCGTAGACGGCGTCGTTGAGGTACCTGCCGAGGGCGAACACCTGCACCTTGTAGAGATCCCCGAGCGGGGATACGGCGCCGTCGAGGTCTCCGTACAGGGTCGTGTACCCCAAAGCGAGCTCGGTCTTGTTGCCGTTGTTGGTGAAGATGAGCCCGTGCTTGGCGGCGATGCCGGCGAGGAGGTCGGAGAAGCGGATGCGGGCCTGAATGTTCTCGTCGACGAGGCGGTCGTAGCGCCCTTTTGAACGCGGGAAGACGATCCCCTCGATGCGGCCGGCGACCTGCCGGTAGAGGTCCTCGATCGGGCAGCTGAGGTAGTCGACCCGCAGGCGCTCGCACAGGAGGCGGGCGTTGTCGCGGGTGACGTCCGCGTTGTGGCGGGTCGGCATGTTGACGGCGAAGACGCGGCCGGCGCCGAAGGTCCGCTCCAGCAGGCAGGCGACCACGCTGGAGTCGATGCCGCCGCTGACCCCGACGAGAAAGCGGTTCTCGCCGCCGCGCACGTGGTCGAGGTGGCCCAGCCCGGTGCGGATGGCGCAGTACACGGACTCGACCTCCTCCTGCCCGGGCGGCGCGGCTTCCCGTTCTGGCGGGCCCGAGGTTTCCCCGTCCGGGTTCAGCACGAGGAGCTCCTCCTTCCAGGGGCGCGCCCGGCGCCTGACGCCGCCGTCGCTGCCGTAGAAGGTCGAGTCGCCGTCGAAGACGATGATGTTCTTGCCGTTGTTCTGAGCCCCGACCTGGTTGACGTAGAAGAAGGGAAGGGGCGAGCGCTTCAGGATATCGCGCACGACGCGGTTGCGCTTGTCGTTCTTTCGCCAGGTCCAGGGAGAGGAGGAGAGGTTGAAGACGGCCTGCGCCTCGCGCTCCCGGTAGGCGGCGAGGGTGTCGAGGATTTCTCCGTCGCAGCTGTAGTCCCGGCACCAGATGTCCTCGCACAGCTGGACGCCGAAGCGGAAACGCCTTCCGTCTTCCAGCGCCACCTCGAACGGAACCATCCAGTCGTACACCGAACGCCCCTCGGCAGCGGCGAGCTTGCGCAGCGAGTAGAAGTGCCGGTCGTCGTCGAAGAAGCGGTAGTTCGGATGCAGGGTCTTCGGCTGCACCCCGGGCGGCAGCCCCTCAGGCAGGCCGGGCCGGACGACGTACTCGCCGTCGCTGCAGACGTACACGGCGTTGTACTTGCGCATGCGCCCGTCCTCCCCGATGCGCCCCCGGTCGACGGCGACGTTGCCGAAGAGGACGGTGATCCCCTCGCTGGCGCGGCGGATATCCTCGCTGTACCCGGCGAAGTCGGCCGCCAGCTCGTCCACCTCCCAGAGGTCGCCGACGATGTAGCCGCTGACGCAGAGCTCGGAAAAGACCACCACCTCGGCTCCCCGGCGCCGCGCCTCGCCGATGTAGTCCAGCATCGACGCGGCGTTGAGGTCGGGGCGGCCCGGTTTCACCTCCATCTGCACCAGGCCGATGCGCGGCAGGGGTTCGCTCATTCAGCGCTGCCGGTCGGGAGCGGGGAACGGCGGGGGAAAGTGCCGGGAAGAGGCCGCACCTCCAGCCGGGAAGGCCACTCCCGTGGACAGGGCGCCGGAAGAGCAGGTCATGCGGTTCGGGGATCCAGAACCCGAGGTTTCCCGGGAGGCCCTGGGCCAGGTGTTCCGTCGCAGAGAAAGATTGTCACAATCGGGACGCGGAAGCGCCTGGCTCGCAAAGCGCCTGAACGAGTCTACAGGGCCGCCGCCGGCGCCGGCGCCGAAACCACCTCCGGGCGGCGGGACGCCTCGCGAATGCACTCGCACAGCAGGGGGATGCCGTCGCGGATGTCCTCCAGGGAGGTGTAGCCGAAGGCGAGACGGATGTTGGGCACCTCGACGTTGCGCACGTGGAAGCCGGCCCCGGCGGCGTACCGCACTCCCCGTTCGGCGGCGAGGTCGTTCAGCCTTTTCAGGTCCGTCCCATCGGGAAGCGTCACCCAGACGAACAGCCCGCCGACGGGATGCGACCAGGTGCAGATGTCCCCGGCGCCGCGCTCCAGCTCCTCGAACAGGGCGTCCCGCTTTTCCTTCAGGGCGGCGTTGGTGCGCTCGCAGTGCTCCCACAGCCGGCCGCGGAAGTACCCGGCTACGACGGCGGCGGCCAGCAGGCTGTTGCCCCCGTCGTAGCGGCGGTCGAGAATGCGGCCGAGCAGGGGGGGGCGCGCAATGAAGTAGCCGAGGCGGACTCCGGGGCCGAAGATCTTCGACAGCGAGCAGATGTAGACCTGGTTGGGCCCGTCGTCGAGGGCGTACAGGGCCGGCTCCTTTTCCCCCTCGTAATGGACGTCGCCGTAACAGTTGTCCTCGACGACGATGCAGTCGAAACGCTGCGCCGCTTCGAGGAGCTCGAGGCGGCGGGCGCGCGGCATCACCGAGCCGGTCGGGTTCTGGTAGGTGGCGAGGGTGTAGATGAACCGCGGCGGCGTCCCCTGGTCGTGGAGGCGCCGCAGGGTCTCCTCGAGGGCGTCGACGCGCATGCCGTGCCCGTCGAGGGGCACCCCCACCATCTCGATGCCGAGCCGGCGGTACACGGCAATGGTTCCGCTGTAGGTCAGCTCCTCGGTGACGGCGATGTCCTCCTTCCCCTTCATCAGGGCCTCGGCCACCAGGGTCACCGCCTGCATCGAGCCGTTGGTCAGGGCGATGCTGTCGGCGGGGACCTCGATTCCCTCGCGGTCGGATTCTCTCTGGGCCATCACTTCCCGCAGCCCGGCGTGACCGAGGTCCCCGGGGTAGCGGACGAAGGCATCGCCGACCTCCTGTATCGCCTCCGCCGCCGCCCCGGCCAGCGCCTCGACCGGGAACGTCGACGGATTGGTGCAGCCACTGCCGAATTCGTACTCGCGCATCTTCCTTCTCTCTCCTTGTCAGCCGGTTGGAAAAGTCCGTCCGAACTGCGGCCGGCCCTGGCGGCCTCGCCTGCAGAGCAACTTTGTCAACGGGCTGTTATGGGGAAACCCGCTTCAATCTCGGGTTCTCCGTTATCCCCGGCACGCGGCCGAGCTTGGCGACCGGGCGGCCCTCCACCTCCTTGAGGTCCATGGTGAAGTCGACGGCCGGGGCGGCGCTTATGGCGCTGCCGACCCCGAAGGCGTCGACCGGGGCGCCGGCCTCCAGGAAATATCGGATGCGCCGGGCGTCGATGCCGCCCGACACGACGATCCTGACGTGCCGGTGCCCCGCCTCGTCCAGGCGCCGGCGGGTCTCGCCGACCAGCTCGGCGGTGACCCCGCCCCTTTCGCTCGCCGTGTCGAGGCGCACCCCCCAGAGCCGCTCCTTCAGCGCCCCGGCGACCCGCACGCTCTCCTCCGGCTCGGGGAGGAAGGTGTCGACGAGGGCGATGCGGTCGACGTCCGCCTCGATCACCCGGTCGAACATCCGCGTCGCTTCCAGGGTGTCGCCGGCTGCGAGGATCAGGGCGTGCGGCAGGGTGCCGCTCGGCTCCAGGCCGGCCAGCCGCGCCCCGGCCGTGGTCGCGCAGCCGCTGAAGCCGCCGACGCAGGCGGCGTACTCCATGCGGCTGCTGACGTCGGGATGCAGGTGGCGGGCCCCGAAGCCGATCACCGGGATGCCGGCGGCGGCCTCGACGCATTCAGCCGCTGCAGTCGCCCAGCCGGTGCCGCTGCTCAGCATTCCCAGCAGGGCGGTTTCGTAGAGGCAGAACCGGCGGTACGGGGCGCGCACCCGGAGAACCACCTCCTTCGGCTCGAAGCGGCTGCCCTCCTCCAGGCTCCGGACCTCCCCTTCTCCGGCCAGGGCCTCCCGCAGCAGGGCGTGCACCTCGCGCATGCCGCACAGCAGGGCGCCCCGGCGCGCGAACACTTCCGCGGCCACCACGGGATCGAGCCCTTCGGCGTCGAGGATGCGGGCGGTGCGCCGGAAGTAGACGTCGGCGTTCTCCCCTTCCAGCGTCGCCGCGCTCGGCGCGAACAGTGATTGCGGGACCGGCTGCACCCTGCTCAGCCGCGGTTGGTGATGCGGGCGCCGAGGATCTTCTCCATGTGCCCGAGGGCCCACTCGTGCTGCTCCGGGTCGAAGCTGGCGACGCAGTCGGCCGGCACCTCCACCTTGTAGTCGCGGTTGCGCAGTCCGGAAACGGTGTGCAGCACGCAGATGTCGGTGCAGTCCCCCATGACGACGACCTCCTCCGGCTGAAGCTCCTGCAGCTGCGCCGCCAGATCGGTCTCGAAGAAGGCCGAGTAGCGGCGCTTGCGGACGATGCGGGCGCCGGCCGCCAGGTCGGCCAGCTCGGGAATGATCTCCTCCTCCCCGGAGCCCTCGACGCAGTGCGGGGGAAACATCTCGAACTCGGCGTCGTCGGGGGCGTGGGTGTCCCGGGTGAAGAAGAGGGCGGCGCCCGCCGATTTTTCCCGCTCGACGCGGGCGCGCAGGGGGGCGATGATTTCGCGGGCTTCGTCGCCGCAGTAGAGCGTGCCGCCGGGACTCATGAAGCCGTTCTGCATGTCGACCACGATCACTGCTCTGGCCATGTTGACCACCTCCGTGGCTCCGTGATTGGGGTCGGGGTATCAGCGAGAATATATGGGCGCGGGAAGGTCGTGGCTTGGTGTCCCGCGCGGAATCGCGGGCCCTTTCCAGAAACCAGGTCCCTTCGATCCCGTACCGAATTGTGATCCCCCCGACGAACGGGCGGAGCCGGGAGACGCGGCCGCGTCACCCGTGCAGAATCGCATGCCCCTTGCCGAAAAACCAGGTCATGTCGATCCCGTACGAAATGCCCACCCCCAGGTAGAAACCGACGATCAGGCCGATGAAAAAAGGGCGCAGATCGCGGTAGAGGGTGATCCCCCCCGTTTTCATGACCACCACCTTGCAGGCCCAGGCGATGAACACCGCGGTCCAGATCAGGCGCATGTTCCAGAGCGAGGCCATGGTCAGGCCGACCGGGTGCAGCGGCCACCAGGAAAACCGGTACTGGCAGACCGACAGGACCGAGTACACCAGGGCCCCGGCTCCGAACAGTGAGAGCTTCGTCCAGTCGGTGGTCTCCGGGTTGCCGAGACGGCGGGTCGCCTCGTCGAAGGCGCGGCCCCCGGCTCCTGCCCCGGGGTCGAAGAACCAGGAGCGGAAGTTGTCGGCCCCGTGCTTGTAGCAGATGACCAGCAGGAAGTAGATGCTGACGGCGAACCCGACGGCGATGGCGATGGCGATGGCGATCGCCAGCCGCCTCTGGTTGCGGCCGAGCTCGTTGAGGCGGGCCCCGTGGGCGGCGGCAGTCATGAAGATCGACTGGATGTCGCTTGCCCAGGAGTACGACAGGGCGATCCCGACCAGGGCGTGCGGGTTGACGTCGGTCCCCGCGATCGCCGTGGTCAGCGCCTGGGGGCTGAAGGTCGCGGTGATGTAGAGCACCCCCGACTGTATCGCCAGGCGGGTCATGCCGACGTAGACGATCATCACCGAGGCGAGCAGCAGCACCGCGATGTAGAGATCGATCCCGGACTTCCAGAACCAGGCAAGGATGTACACGGCCGCGGCGATGCCGCCGATCACCGCGAGCCGGTAGGAGCACATCTCCCGGGAGTCGTCGAGCTCGCCGGTGCGCCGGAAGACCGAGCGCAGCACCGCGCGCAGGTGCCGGCGCGCCATCCAGAAACCCCAGACCACCATCGCCGCGAAGGCGCCGCCGCACTGCCAGGACAGCGCCTGCGTCGGGCTGTAGATGTAGGCGTCGGGGGTGACCGTCAGGCCGGCCCAGTTGGCGACCGCGGCCTCGGCGGTCAGCAGGAGATAGAAGAACCATACGCTGAACGAAATCGGCGTGGCGATCAGGTAGACGAAGCCGATGACCGGGAAGTAGAGGCGCATGAGGATGTCCGGCGCTCCCGGAAACAGCGAGAAGGAGATGCCGCGGTGGACGTCGAGCCGCGGAAAGCCGGGATGCCAGAAGCTGATGGCGTTGAAGAGGATGATCCCCAGCGGCACGGCGCAGCCGATCCAGAAGGCGCGCGAGTTGAGGATGGGGGGCAGGCTGCGGCCCGGCTGGTCCTCGGCGAGCAGGCGCGGCACCTCGGTCACGGGAAACCCGAGGCGCTCGTTGTCGACCCATTGCCGGCGCATGACGACGACGACGCAGAAGCAGAGGAAGTAGACGGCGAAGATAATGCTCAGCCACCATGCGAGCGGTCCCAGCCAGGCGTCGAACGGCACCGGCATGCCGCGCGGCGAGCCCTCGTAGAAGTAGCGCATGGCGTCGCTGTCGGGGCTGGGGATGATCCACTCCGGCAGGTACGGCTGCAGGAAAACCGCCCATTGGTTCTCCGGGGTCGCCCCGTAGTAGGGCTTGGAGGGAATCGACAGCAGCGTACCGACGATGAAAATCGGGATGCCGCTGGTCACCAGCCCCATGGTGACGATGGTGATCAACTCTGACGTCCGCAGCGCCCAGGAGCGTTTCATCTTCTTGACCACGCCGTTGGCCAGGACGATGGCGATGAAGGAGAAACCGACGCTGACCGGGAAGAACGACCAGGTGATCTCCGAGGAGCCGACCATCCAGATCGACGTCGGTGCCCCGATGCAGATGAGGAGCACGACGCCGAGCCCGAGAACCGCGGAGCGGAGCGTCAGGCCGGAACGGAGACCGGGGGGTGTTGCTGCGGGCGCGGACGTGTCTTTTGAGGAGGACGAAACCAGTTCCATGAGACGCGAGGAGTTACCCGAGGAAGGTCGAATACCAAAGCCACACCAGGGGCTGTACGCAAACAGGTGATGCCCGAACAACGCCCCTGCTGCAAGGAGGACTCCGGGCCTTTGAGACGGCGCAGGGTGGATCAGAACGGATCCGGGTTCAGGAATCCTTCCCGGCGGTGGAATTGCAGGGCCTCGGCATCTAGCAGAAGACGTTATCTCAGCCGGAATTTCAGGGAACCCTCAACGAGGCCCCCGTACCGAAGTACAGATCTCCCGCCGACTCGTTCAGCCCGACCCCGGCCCGGATATCCCACTGGAGGTCCTCCGCCAGAAGCCTGGTGAGCCCGCCGTTGGCGTAGTGCTCGGTTCCGGGATCCCCCGGTTCCCGATGGAAGAACGCATACCACTCCGCGTAGAGACCAGTGCGGGCGCCAACCGCCAGCCCGGCCGCAACCGACTGGGCCCACTCCGGATAGCCGCCCCCCGAGGCTCCCGCTGCCCGGTTCACCTGCGTGCTGCCGGCCAGGGAGAACTCCCCGGTGACGTCCCAGCTGTAGGTGAGGTTCACCCCCGGCAGGGTCAGGCCGCTGGTGAAGGCATCGCTTCCCGTGGCCAGCGTCACCTGCGGGATGAGGGCGACAGCCGGACGGATGCCCTCCTGTTCGGCGAGAGCCACCTTCATGCCCAGGTAGAGATCCTCCATACCGGTCTCGCTCAGACTCCGGCCGTCCCCACCTGTGCGTTCCACTACCGGGCTCACCCCAAGCCGGAGCTCCAGCCAGTCGGCCAGCAGACCGGCGCGAAGGAGGGGCTCTCCGAGGGAATGGGCCCAGACCCCGTCGTCGCGAGGCCCGTCGTACTCGAGCGTGTAGCCGAACTCGATCTGCATGACGCCCCGGCCTACGGTCACTGTCGCTTCGGTGAAATCCGGGCGGTCCCCGACCAGCGGTCCCGGCTGCGCCGGCGCGGCCCCGGCCAGAAGCAAACCCAAGCCTCCCGCCTGCAGGAACAGCCTTCCGCGCGCCGCCATGCAATTCGTCCGTCGTGTTTTCATGTCATCTCTCGTGAAAGGTTTCGCACTGGTCTCCCTGCACCCGGGTGATTGGCTGCCCCTTCTCCCCGGCCCGTGCTCAGATCCACTCGCCGCGCTGCCGCGCCCGGTTGATCAGGATTCGCTGCTTGTCGTTCTCGTTGAGGCAGGGCTCGAACTTTTCCAGGAACTCCGCCAACGTCTCCTCCGGAGTACCCTCCGTCGTATCGATGCTGATCTTGTTGCGGATGGCCGAGCGCTCGAACTCGGTCTCGAATTCCCTCAGTACCCGCTCGATATCCGCTTCCTTCAGGACCCCGTTGGGGTGCGGGTTCTCCTTCATTCTATCCGCGATCGTCTCCGCGGACGCCCTGACCAGAACC
>JAPOZF010000392.1 GCA_026706165.1 Gemmatimonadota bacterium | reverse complement strand
GTCGCCTCGGACAGGCACGGCCGCCTTTCGACAACACTTGTGACAACGGAGCTCAACGGCATGGCAACGGCGATTGCAACCCGGAAGGTCGGCTCGACGGAGGTCGTCGTCTCCGAGTTCGGGCTCGGCACCGCTCCTCTCGGGGACCTGTTCGCGACGCTGACCGAGGAGGAGGCGCAGGCCGTCCTGCGGGCGGCCTGGGACAGCGGCGTGCGCTACTACGACACCGCCCCGTTCTACGGGCACACCAAGAGCGAGCACCGCACCGGCTGGTTCCTGCGCCAGCAGGAGCGCGGCGACTTCGTCCTCTCCACCAAGGTCGGCCGCATCTTCAAGGCGGTCTCGCCCGAGCGCTTCAACCCGGAGTTCTGGAGCGCCCCGATGCCGTTCGACCTCCACTTCGACTACAGCTACGACGGCGTCATGCGCTCCTGGGAGGACAGCCTGCAGCGGATGGGGCTCGAGCGCGTCGACATGCTGCTTATCCACGATCTCGACATCTGGTTCAACCAGACCGAGCAGCGCGTCCACTACTGGCTGGGGCAGCTCTACACCAGCGGCTGGCGCGCCCTCGCCGAGCTCAAGGCGAGCGGCCGCATCGGGGCGATCGGGGCCGGCATCAACGAGAACGGCATGATCCGGCGGTTTCTCGAAACCGTGCCCCTCGACTTCTTCATCGTCGCCCTGCCGTACACCCTCCTCGACCAGGACGTGCTCGACGACGAGTTCCCGCTCTGCGGGAAGCACGGGGCCGGCGTCGTCATCGGCGCCCCGTTCGCCTCGGGCATCCTCGCGACCGGGCCGGTCGAGGGGGCCACCTACAAGTACGCCGCCGCGACCCCGGAGATCCTCGAGAAGACGCGGGCCATCGAGTCGGTCTGCGACTCCCACGGGGTGCCGCTGCGCGCCGCCGCCCTGCAGTTCCCCCTGGCCAATCCGCTCGTCGCCGCGATCATTCCCGGGGCGATCCGCCCGGAGCACGTGACCTCCAACGTCGCCGACTACCGCCGCGACATCCCCGCGGAGATGTGGGCGGAGCTGAAGTCGGCGGGGCTCATCCGCGAAGATGCCCCCACTCCCTGAGGCGCCGGCGGGCGCCGGAACGCCGCAGCTGGGGCAGCAGCTCGAGTTCTACGGGGCCAACGGCTACCTCGTCGTCTCCGGAGCCCTGGACAGGCAGGAGGTCGCCGTCATCAACGAGGCGGTCGACGCCGATCTGGCGGCCAACCCCACCCTGTGGCAGAACCGGGGCAACGCCCGCGTCGCCGTGCACGTCCTGATGGCCCACCCGGTCATGGACGGCACCATGAGGCCGGCCCGCCTGCTGCCCCTGCTCGAGGCGATCATGGGGCCGGAGCTGTGCGCCGAGGAGCACTCGGTCCGCATCCGCGTCCCCAACCCCGACGGCGAGCCGGAATGCCACTGGCACCGGGACGCGCAGCGCCCCGACGCCGGGGTCCCCTACCGGACCCGCTACCTGTCGGTGGTCTACTACCTTTCCGACGTCGACGCTACGACCCACACCTTCAGCGTCATCCCCGGGTCCGGGCAGGGGGAGGATCTGCCCCCGGTCGAGGAGTACGACCTCGGCGCCGCCCATCACATCGAGGGCCCCGCCGGCACCGCGGTGCTGTTCAACGCCGCGACCATCCACGCCGGCAACGTGCGCCGCACCGACCGGGAGCGCCGCACCATCCACATCTACTGCGGCCGCTCGAGCGACCGCCACCTGAGCAACTACACCATCTTTCCCGGGCGGCTGCTGCACGCCGGGGAGGAAGCGGTGCGGCGCTACTACGGCCGCCCCAACGCGATCACCCGCCTGGTGCAGGACCATTTCGAAGGAGGAAGGGCATGAGACTGGAGAACCGGATTGCCATCGTAACAGGTGCCGCCGGCGGCATCGGGGCGGCGAGCGTGCGGCGCTTCGCGCAGGAAGGGGCGAAGGTGACCGCGGTCGACATCGACGGCGAGCGGCTCGAACGGACGGTTGCCGGGGTCAACGCCGAGATCCCCGGCTCGACCACGGCGCGCGCCGCCGACGTCGGCAAGGCGGCGGACGTCGAGGCCCTGGTCGCGGCCACGGTGGCGCAGCGAGGCCGCCTCGACGTCGTCTTCAGCAACGCCGGCATCATGAGGGACGGCTCGGTCGTCGACCTGCCGGAAAGCGACTGGGACGAGCTGTTCTCCGTCAACGTCAAGGGGACCTTCCTGCTCGGCAAGTACGGGGTGCCGGCCATGCGCGAGGGCGGGGGCGGGGCCTTCGTCGTCACCGCCTCGGCCAACAGCTTCTACGCCGAGTCGGACATCGCCGGGTACTGCGCCACCAAGGGGGCGGTGATCCAGCTCACCCGCGCCATGGCCATCGACCACGGCCCCGAGAACATCCGCGTCAACTGCATCTGCCCCGGCTGGATCGAGACGCCGATGTCGCAGCCCTTCCTCGACGAGAACCCGGAGGGCCGCAGGTTCGCCGGCACCATCGCCCCCCTCGGCCGCATCGGGCAGCCGGAAGAGGTCGCCGAGGTCGCCGTATTCCTCGCCAGCGACGAGGCGCGCTTCGTCACCGCTTCCGCCTTCAACTGCGACGGCGGCTGGACCGCGGGCATGACCAAGGCGCTCGCCCTGATCTAGTAGTGCCTGCCTGCGCAATTCCGCGTGAATTCGGTCGTCGCATACCGGCTCGCCGGTGTTGCCTTCGCTCGCCAAACACCCCCGGTACAATTCGTTTATGCGCCTTGTGAGCCGGGCGCCTCGGCATCCCGATTGTGTCAATCCATTTCTGGGACGAGACCGGTTCCTGCCCGCGCTATCCCGAATGAATCCGGTCGCCGCTGCATCCCGCAGGTTTCATCGGATCGCCGTCCGTCCCGGGTTTCCTTTTGGCCTTGCGAGCGGGGGGCTTCGGCGGCCGGATTCAACCACCCCTGTCCGTGACGGGACCGTAGCGCTGGAGGTTTCGCCATCCGTCTCTTCAAGCCGGACCTGCCGCAACTGGTGATGGAGCGGCCTTCACTCGCCGGGCTGCCGCGGGCCGAGGTCCCGGAAGGGTACTGCCTGCGGCACTTCCGCCCCGGCGACGAGGAGGGCTGGAACCGCCTGATGGACGCCGCCTTCGAGCGGGCTGCCGGTACCACCGATTTCGCCGAGTCGATGGCGGCTGATCCGGTGTACCGGGCGGAGCGGGTCAAGCTGGTGGTGAGCGCCGGCGGGGAGATCGCCGCCACCGCCTCGGCCTGGACGCACCCGCCCATGGGCTCCCGCCGGGGGATGCTGCACTGGGTCGGAACCGATCCCGGTCACGCGGGGAAGAAGCTGGGGACCGCGGTCTCCATCGCCGCCATGGAGCACTCGCGGGAGGAGGGGCGCATCGCCATGGCCCTGCTGACCGACGATTTCCGCATCGCGGCCCAGAAGACCTACCTGCGGCTGGGGTTCGAGCCCCGCTGCACCCACAAGAGCCATCCCGAACGCTGGAGGCGGATTCTGGCCGGCCTGTGCTGGCCGGAGAACTTCGAACAGATACTTCAGGGACCGCTGGTACGGCTCGACGACGAAGGGCAGGCAGGGGAAGGATGAGACGCTGGATTCCGCAGGAGCCGGGCTTACGGCATTGGACCGGGGCCCAACAACCGGCCGGCCGACAAACGAGGGTCCGGGCCCCCGTCGATATCCCGCCCTGCTGGCCATACATCCTCGGGTACGACTCGCTGCCTGCCTCGCGACGGCCTGTCTGACGCCCGCTTGGCTTGCGGACAGGGACAGGCAGGCACGGCTCAGACGCCTGGCGTGCCGGGGTGCCCCGGCGGCGGGATTTATGCAAACTTTTCCGGGGCAGGACACAGGACACTGAAAGGAGAACACCGAGTTGACAACCGAACTTGAGGATCGAGGATCGCAGATCCGGGTGACGTCGCTGACCGCCTACCCGATGGACCCGAAGGCCTACGTCAAGATCGAGACCAGCATGGGGGTGACCGGCTGGGGGGAGATCAACAACATGGAGTCCGAGGTCGCCTGCGCCCTGGCGCGGTCGCTGTCGGAGATCGTCATAGGGGAGAACCCGACGCGGATGGAGCACCTGTGGCAGCGGATGTTCCGGGCGCACCGCAACATCCGCGGCGGCGGCCTGATGGTACACACCATCTCGGGGATCGACATGGCCCTGTGGGACATCGCCGGCAAGCTCTACGGGGTGCCGGTCTACCGCCTTCTCGGGGGGCCGGTGCGCGACAAGATCTGGAAATACCCCAGCTCCAAGGCGATCAAGGTGGGGCCGCCCGGGTCGCAGTACCACGCCGGGACGCCGGCGGAGATCGACGTGCTCGTGCAGAGGGTGCGGGAGGCGCGCGAAAAAGTCGGCCACGACGGCGCCGTGATGTTCGACGCCCACAGCATGCTGCCGCCCCCGGTCGTCAGGCAGTTCGCGGCGCAGCTCAAGCCGGACGACCTGCTGTTCCTCGAGGAGGCCTGGGTGCCGGGCAACATCGAGGTGATGGCGAAGCTGCGGCCGTCGGTGCCGGTGCCGCTGGCGACCGGCGAGCGCGACCGCACCATCTGGGAGGTGCGCGAGATCCTCGAGGCGCAGGTGATCGACATCCTGCAGCCGGACTGCGGCCACGGCGGCGGCATCAGCCAGATGCGCAAGGTCGCCGCCCTCGCCGAGGCCCACCACGTGCCGATCGCCCCGCACTGCACCATGTCCCACCTCGGGCTGACGGCGAGCCTGCAGGTGTCGGCCGCGGTGCCGTTCTTCCTGATCCACGAGGGGTACGAGGGGGTGCTGCCGGACGGCGTCGCCCGCAAGAACTGGGAGATGGACGAGGCGGGGTACGTGTCGCTTCCCGAGGGCCCCGGACTCGGGGTCGAGGTGGACGAGGCCAGGGTCGTCGAGCTGGCCTCGGACCGGTCGCGGAAGTTCAGCTGGCCGAACGCCCGCCTGCGCGACGGCTCGGTGGCCGACTACTGAGCGCTCGTCGCCGGTGCGCGGAGACGCGCCGGGCAATCCGGGATTCTCGCGAGCTCCGGGTCCGCCAATCAGGAAGGCTTCACGCCGCCCGGCCAGAGGGTCGCGCCGGGCAATCCGGGTTCCCGCCGGGCTCGGGGTCCAATCAAGTGAGAGGGTTTCACGGTGCCCCGGGGCTTAACCAACCGGGGTCGACCGGGACCGATGCGAAACTGCTGAGGCACCGAAGAAAGGAGCCGCCGTGAGCACTGCGGACTGCGACAGCCTGTTCCACCGCGACCTCAACCAGGAGTACCCGGTCATGGTGCGCGGCGAGGGGATCTACCTCTATGACGACGCGGGCCGGCGCTACATCGACGGCCACTCCGGGGCCGGCAACGTCATCCTCGGCCACGGCAACAAGCGGATCGCCGCGGCCATGGCCGAGCAGGCCGGGACCCTGGCGTACTGCTTCTCCGCCTTCCACACCAACCAGCCGGCGCGCGAGCTGTCGCAGCGGATCGCCGCCCTGGCCCCGGGCGACCTCGACTGCGTCTACTTCGTCAGCGGCGGCTCGGAGGGGATCGAGACGGCGCTCAAGATCGCGCGGCAGTACCACCTGCAGCAGGGGAACAGGCAGAAGTTCCGGGTGATCGCCCGCTGGCGCGGCTACCACGGGGCCACCCTCGGGGCGCTGTCGGCCACCGGCATGCCGGCGATCCGGGAGCCGTTCTCCCCGTGGCTGCTGCCGTTCCACCACATCGCCCCCTGCTACCCCTACCGCTGCTCCTTCGCCGGCTGCGACAGCCGCTGCAACTACAGCTGCGCCAACGAGCTCGAGAAGGCGATCCTGCAGCTCGGCCCCGACAACGTCGCCGCCTTCGTCGCCGAGCCGGTGGTCCAGGGGGGCATCGCCGCCGGCGTCCCCCCGGAGGAGTACTACGGCATCGTGCGCGAGACCTGCGACAAGTACGGCGTGCTCTTCATCGCCGACGAGATCATCACCGGCTTCGGCCGCACCGGGAAGCCGTTCGCCATCGAGCACTGGGACGTGGTGCCGGACATGATCGTCTTCGGCAAGGCGGCGAGCGCCGGCTACTGCCCGCTGAGCGGGGTTATAATGCGCGGCGGGATCCGCGACAGCTTCCGCGGCAGCGGCGACAGCTTCGCCCACGTCTTCACCTACGTCGACAACCCGGTCGCCATGCGCGTCGGCCTGACGGTGCAGGACATCCTCGATGAGGAGCAGGTGATCGCCGGGGCCGCGGCGACCGGCGCCTGGCTGCACGAGCAGGCGCGGCAGCGGCTCGGGCGCCATCCCATCGTCGGCGAGATCCGCGGCAGGGGGATGCTGCTGGGGATCGAGCTGGTAAAGGACCGCGGCACCCGCGAGCCGTTCCCGGCCTCGGAGAACGTCCACAAGCGGATGGTCGAGCTGATGTTCGAGCGCGGACTGTCGGCGTCGGGAACGGGCGGCTGCGCCGACTGGAAGAACGGCGACGACGTGCGCTTCTACCCGCCGCTGATCACCACCCCGGACCAGGTCGACGAGGGGCTGGGGATCATCGACGAGGCGCTCGGCCGGATCGAGGGAGAGCTCGGTGTCGCAGGCTGAAACGGCCGGGGGCGCGGCGTGAGCTGATGCGGTTGCGGCTCCGCTACAGGTAGCCGGCTGAAGACTGGAGACGGGGGAACTATCCCGTTTTCAAGTGGGGCCGCACCTCGCGGTCCAGACGGTCGGAGGCGCTGCGCAGCCAGCGCTCAGGACGTGATCAGGAAGGTCGCGAACATCGCGACCCAGACCCCTTCGAGGAAATGCCAGTAGGTCGCGCAGCCGCGCACGGTGGGCAGGTGCTCCAGCCCGAGTCGCCCGTAGGCCGCGCGCCATGCGAGTGAGCCCAGCGGCGCCAGGCCTCCGAGCACGTGGGCGGCGTGGATGGCGATCAGGCAGAAGGTCACCCCCTCCATGCCGAGACCCGGCGTGAGCAGGGAGAGCTCGTGCTCGTGGAAGAGGCGGACGACCGCGTGCGACTGCACCGCGACGAAGGCGATGCTGGTGAAGAAGGTGACCTTCACCCAGCGCCGCACCCCGTCGACGCGGGCCCGGCGGGCGTTCCAGGCGGCGCCCTCGACAGCCATTCCCGCGAGCAGCAGGAGGGCCGTCGACAGCCACATCGCCACCGGGGGGGGCTTGCTGACCGGCGGATACTCCGGGGGACGCGACAGGTCGGTCAGGACAAACACCAGCAGGGAGGCCGCGAAGAAGAGGCCGAGCGATATCAGGAACAGGCGCATCCCCATGCGGCGGACCGAGCCGGCGTCCGGCAGCGGCGCCCTGGGCGGGGGTCCCTCCTGGGGGAGATCGGGGAACTGTTCTGGGGGGCGTGCCAAGGGGGATTTTCGGGTGCGGTTGGGTAGCGGCGATCCGGTATATTAAGGGAAAACCGCGGGGCTGGTTGGCCGCGCTTTGCGACCGGTCTCGGGAACTTTCAGAATACGTACCGCCATATCGTCAACATCTGGCAGTGGTTCGACAACAGCGGCCATACTCTCATTCTGGTTGATGAGGGAGAGAACCAATGAAAAAGCCGAAACAACCGATCCCGGTTTCCAAACTGGACGATCCCGATATGCAGGCTGTACCCGGTGCGTTGTACCGGGCTGCCAGACGGGCACACAGGGTCGCCCATCAGCACCAGACCGGGGTAGTGGTTATGGAAAACGGCAAGGTCGTGGAAATTGAGCCCGACCCCGAGATGTACGGGGACCACCGGGAGAAATAGTGCAGCAGGTTGCAGCACAATTGAACGAGGCCCCCCCATACCGGATCACCCCGGAGATACTCTCCCTGGTAGAGCGGATCGGGGAGGCCCTCGGGCGGGCGGAGGCTTCCGGCGTCGCGCAGGATCTGCGGCTGCGGCGTATCAACCGCATCCGCAGCATTCAGGGATCGCTGGCGATCGAGGGGAACACCCTGATCGAGGGACAGATATCGACGCTGCTGGACGGCAAACCGGTCGCCGGACCCCTGCGGGAAGTCCAGGAAGCCCGCAACGCCATCAAGGCGTACGACGTGTACGAGGCGTGGGATCCGGCGAACGAGGCCGACCTCCTGGAGGCGCACCGCATCCTGATGGTGGGCCTGCTGGACAGGCCGGGGAACTACTGCCGCGGCGGGGTGATGGTCGGAGGACCTGGCGGGGTCCACCACGTCGGCCCGCCGCCGGCACGGGTGCCGGAGCAGATGGGGAAGCTGCTTGGGTGGGTGGGGAGTTCAGGAGAGCATCCGCTGATCGCCGGTTCGGTCTTTCATTACGAGTTCGAGTTCATCCATCCCTTCGAGGACGGCAACGGCCGCATGGGGCGGCTGTGGCAGACGCTGATCCTGACGCGCTGGCGGGACCTGTTCGCTCATCTTCCGGTGGAAAGCCTCGTGCACGCCCGCCAGAGCGACTACTACGCCGCCATCCGCGAGAGCTCGGCCGCCGGGGAGAGCACCCCCTTCATCCTGTTCATGCTGGAAATCATCCGGCTGGCGGTTGCGGAGCAGACCTGAGCGGGGATGCGAGCTATGCCGGGAGC
>JAPOZF010000731.1:7784-8588 GCA_026706165.1 Gemmatimonadota bacterium | reverse complement strand
AAGTGAAGGGCTGCTCTCCTTGCAAGCAGCCCTTCGACTCGGGGAACGGGGAGGCGAAAACCGCGGCAGGGCTGGCGGCCCTGGTTTGCTGCCGCGGTATCGCCTGAGTAGCCGGCCGCCTGAGCGGCCGGTTTCCTGTTACGCCGCCATCGGTTTCTGTTTCGCCCCTGACTGACTGGCCGGTGCGGCCTTCCGGACTGCCGCCTTGCTGTTTCCGGCGTTGACCGCCGGAGTACGGCCCGCCGGGTCCGGGCCGCTGCCGGTTCCTTCCGTGGGGGCGGGTGTCTTGCCGGCAGCGGCACCGGCATCCTCGCCGCCGGCCGCTCGCGACAGGGGAATATTCATCGCCGCGCGGATCTCTTCTTCGATGCGGCCTGAGACCTGCTCATTCTCCTTCAAGTAAATGCGCGCATTCTCCCTGCCCTGCCCAAGGCGCAGTTCACCGTACGAAAACCAGGTTCCGCTCTTCTCGACGACCCTGTGCTGAACTCCCAGATCGAGCAGGTCCCCCTCTTTGGAGATACCGACGTCATCCCCACGGAAGAGGATGTCGAACTCGGCCTCTCTGAAAGGAGGAGCGACCTTGTTCTTGACCACTTTCACCCGGGTTCGCCGTCCGATCACCTCGTCGCCGTCCTTTATGTTGCCGATGCTGCGGATATCCATGCGCACCGAGGCGTAGAAGCAGAGGGCGCGGCCCCCGGTCGTGGTTTCCGGATTGCCGAACATCACGCCGATCTTCATGCGCAACTGGTTGATGAAGATCACCGTCGTTCGCGACTTCTGTATCGATCCGGTCAGCTT
>JAPOZF010000731.1:5501-7774 GCA_026706165.1 Gemmatimonadota bacterium | reverse complement strand
CTCAACCCCTGCGACATCAGCCGCGCCTGCAGCCCCATCTGGGCGTCCCCCATCACCACTTCGAGCTCGGCCCGCGGAACCAGCGCCGCCACGGAATCGACGACGATGACGTCGAGGGCGCCGCTGCGGACCAGTGTGTCGGTGATCTCGAGGGCTTCCTCGCCGCAGTCCGGCTGCGCGACCAGCAGGTTCTCCACGTCGACCCCCAGCTTGCGCGCAAAACTGACGTCGAGGGCGTGCTCGGCGTCGATGAATGCGGCGATGCCGCCTTGCTTCTGAGCCTGAGCTATCATGTTGAGAGCGCACATCGTCTTGCCGGCCGACTCGGGACCGTACATCTCGATGACGCGCCCCCTGGGGACACCCCCGATCCCCAGAGCGGCGTCGAGCGAGAGGCAGCCCGTCGGGACGACGTCGATGTCGACGACCTGGGATTCACCCAGGCGCATGATGGCCCCCTTCCCGAATTGCTTTTCCACCTGGGTCAGGGCCTGCTGCATCGCTTTTTGCCGATCCTGTCCCTTGCCGTCCTTCCTGGCGTCCAAAACTCTCTGCGTGCTGAACTTGGCCGATACCATCTCCGTCCTCCCGCCTCTCGGCTGTCTCGCTGAAGGGAAATCCAGCGGCGACGATGGGGGCTGCCTCTCGACGTGCCTTTGTCTCTGACTGAACATAAGAATACTGAATATTTGTTCAGTTGTCAAGCCGGGACATTCACTTCCCCCCGAAAGGGAGTTTGACGAGCCCCCCGCTCGCCTCCTGGTGTCCGTGACGGCCGATGTCCTTCAACTGCCGTGCCCGGACGGCACGCCTTTGGTCAATCAGGCCATAACCACTTGTTTCAACGGAACTTGCAGAAAAGATCAGGTGATTCCGGGACAGCGTGGGCGGCCCGGACGCCGGGTATCGTCGTATACGGAGGTGTTTCCGAACGGTGTCAGGCCGAGCGGGCGACAGCGGCGCTGTGGCGGGCGAGTACGACACGCGGGGTGCCGGCGAGGTCGGGACGAACACCGACAGTGGTGAAATCTCCGCTCTCCTCCAGGATCCCCGACACCTCGGATGCCTGGCCGTCCCCGACCTCGAGCAGGAGGGCCCCGTCCGGGGCCAGAACCGACCCTGCAGAAACCGCGAGCCGCCGGTAGAAGTCGAGCCCGTCGGGGCCGCCGTCCAAGGCCAGACGCGGCTCGAAATCGCGCACTTCCTCATCGAGTTGCCCGATCTCGGCGCTGGGAATGTAAGGGGGGTTGCACACGAGCGCCTGGAAGTGGCCGCAGGGGGCGAATGCGGACAGGAGGTCGCTGCGGGCGATATGGAGGCGCCCGCCGACACCGCAGGCCGCGGCGTTGCGTCCCGTCGTCATCAGGGAATCGCGATCGATATCGACTGCGGTCACCCGCGCCGATGGCTTCTCGTGAGCGATGGAAACCGCTATGGCACCGCTGCCGCACCCGAGATCAAGGACAGTCGGGTTTTCCCTCGCTGCCAGGAACTCCAGGGCGCAGTCGACCAGGACTTCGGTTTCCGGACGGGGAATCAGGACCGATTCCGACACCTCGAGCTCGAGCAATCGAAAGCTCGCCGTACCGGTGATGTACTGCACGGGAACCCCGGCCAGGCGTTTGCGCACGTAGCCGCGGAAACGGGCGACCTCATCTTCGACGACGGTTCTTTCGAACTGGAGATAGAGGTCGAGCCGTTTCATACCCACGGTCGCCGCGAGGAGCAACTCGGCCTGCAGCCTGGGGTTTTCGATCCCCCGTGACGCAAAAAAGCCGCTCGCTTCGTTCAGAAGGTCGAGCAGCTTCCAGGGGGTGTTCAATGGGCGTCCTGTCTCACAACTTTCCTCGCCATTCTTCGACAGGTCCGTCCTGTCTTCGCTGGCCGGATTTCGTCAATCCTTTTCTGAAAACATGGCTACCTGAAAACACCAGGCTCATGAGGCCAGCGCCTCCCCTTGTTCCGCTTCGGTGAGCTTGTCGACGAACTCGTCGAGCTCGCCGTCGAGAACGCCATCCAGCCGGTAGACCGACAGGCCGACGCGGTGGTCGGTAACGCGCCCCTGGGGAAAGTTGTAGGTGCGGATTTTTGCGCTGCGGTCGCCCGACCCGATCTGCTGCCGCCGCTTCCGCGAAAGCTCGGCCTCCTGTTCCTCCCGGCGTTGATCCAGGAGACGGGCGCGCAGGACCTTCATCGCCTTGTTCTTGTTCTTCAGTTGCGACTTTTCGTCCTGGCAGCTGACCACCATGCCAGTCGGTTTGTGCGTGATCCGC
>JAPOZF010000731.1:0-5491 GCA_026706165.1 Gemmatimonadota bacterium | reverse complement strand
CACCGCCGAGTCGGTCGTGTTCACACTCTGTCCGCCCGGACCGCTGGAGCGGAACACGTCGACCTCGATCTCTTCGGGGGAGTTCTCGACGTCGATGTCGTCGGCCTCGGGAAGCACCGCCACCGATGCTGCCGAGGTGTGAATACGGCCGCTGGCTTCGGTCTTGGGAACGCGCTGAACCCGGTGAACTCCGCTTTCGAATTTCAGCTTTCCGTACGCGGAAGCACCCGAGACCATGAAGACGACTTCCTTGAATCCCCCCGAGGGATTGGTACTCGAGGAGAGCGGCTCGGTTTTCCAGGAATTCCGTTCGGCGAAACGGCGGTACATCCGGAACAGATCGCTGGCGAACAGGCCGGCTTCGTCACCTCCGGTACCCGCCCGGATCTCGACGATGGCGTTGCGGCCGGCATTCGGATCCCTGGGAACCAGCAGCAGCTGAATCGCCGCTTCCAGGCGGCCTATCTCCCCCTCGAGCTCCCGCAGGTCTTCATTTGCCAGCTCCACGAGCTCGTCATCGCCCCCCTCTGCGATAATCTGCACGGCATCTGCGCGGCGCCCCAGGCACTCGCGATACCTTCTGGCGGAGTCGACCGTCTCCCGAAGCTCACCCAGCTCACGCGCCAGCCGCTGGTACCTCGAGGGATTCCTTGCGGCCTCGGGATCGGCGAGCTTTTCGCTGATCTCGTCGAAACGCCGCTCTTTCTCCTCAAGCTTGTCGAACAGGGGAGAGGGGGTTTCGCTCATTCGCCGACCCTGTCGGAAAGTTGCGGAGGTTCTGCCGCCTCCACCCGGCCTTCTTCAGAAGGGGTCAGGCCGTCCTCAGGACAGACTCCGTACGCGGCGACCGCAGGCAATCCGAGGGCTCGGCTCAGGGCTACCAGGGCAACCTCGAGCTGGGCGTCGTCCGGCTCCCGGGTCGTTATCCGCTGCAGCCAGAGGCCGGGAGCGATCAGCAGCCGGGTCAGGGGGTGATTGCGTTTTCTGCCGGACAGTTTCAGCAGCTCGAAGCTCACCCCGGAAATCAGCGGCAGCACGCAAAGATGCGTGGCGAAACGCTCGATAAGGGATTGCCGGCGCCCGATGGCCTCGGCGACTGCCGAATCGACCAGTGCGAAAGCAAGTATCGATACAAGGACGACGATCAGCAGGAAACTGGTACCGCACCTGGGGTGCAGACGCCCGTACTTCCGGGCCCGGGCGACTGTCAGATCGTCGCCTGCCTCCTGCGTGAAGATGCTCTTGTGCTCAGCCCCGTGATACTCGAAAACCCGGCGTATCTCGCTCCAGTGGCTCAAACCCCACAGGTAAAGGATGAAAAGCGCCAGCCTCACCGAACCAGCCAGCAGGTTGAACCGAAAGGCATCTCGAGCCGCGCCGCTGAGCTCGGCTGCGAACAGCGGCAGGAAAAAGAAGATCCCCACCCCTGCCGCGAGGCTGATCGCTACCGTCAGTGCAAGGGCCAGCCGATTTTGCCCCGAACTTGTTGCCTGTTCCGGCTCGCCTTGCTGACGGGCTTCGGCCTGCATGGCCATGTCCGCAGAGAAGTTGAGGGTGCGCACCCCGATGATCGCCATCTCGAAAAACGACACGGCGCCGCGAACAACCGGTACTCCAAACAGCCGCAAACGCCGGGACCAGGGGATGTGCTCCTCTTCCCGGACCAGGATCCCGCGGTCTGGAGTGCGCACTGCGGTGACTATCCTCTCCTGCGCCCGGATCATCACCCCTTCGATGACAGCCTGCCCCCCTATCGGCAGGTCTTCCGATTCCCGCGGGCTTGGAGAGGTTGAGAAATCCTTGTTCATTCGTTTCGGCCAAGTTCGCCGGAGTACAAAAAAAAGGCGACAGGGCCGTCCTCAACATGGGACGAACCTGTCACCTCGGATGGGACGAAAATCAGTTCCCCGCGCCCTTGTCGCCGTAGCGGCGCCTGAACTGTTCGATGCGGCCACCCCGTTCCGCGATCTGCTGGCGCTTGCCGGTATAGAACGGGTGGGATGCGGAGCTGATCTCGACACGGATCAGTGGATAGGTTTTGCCGTCTTCCCACTCGATCGTCTGGTCGGTAGCCGCCGTCGACCTTGTAAGCACCTTGAAGTCGCTGCTTACGTCCTGAATGACAACCGGCCGGTAGTCGGGGTGAATGTCGCTTTTCATGGCTCTTTCGCGTTCTGTCGTTGCAACGGGTTGGACGAAAAGATACGGCCCTGCCACAGTTGCGCAAACGGCGAAACCGGTTCGACGCCCCGGGACAGGACTACTCGTTCATGGCCTTCAGAAATTCTTCGTTCGACGCCGTCCCCTGCATCTTCTCGGTGAGGAATTCCATCCCCTCCACGACACCCATCTGGTTTAGGATACGCCGCAAGATGTACGACCGGCTCAGTTCCAGCTCGCCGAGGAGAAGCTCCTCCTTGCGTGTGCTGGTCGCGGTCACGTCGATTGCCGGATAAGTGCGCCGGTTGCTCAGCTTGCGGTCAAGGGTTACCTGCATGTTTCCGGTGCCCTTGAACTCCTCGAAGATCACCTCGTCCATACGGCTGCCGGTATCGACGAGGGTTGTCGAGACGATGGTCAGGCTGCCCCCTTCCTCGACGTTGCGCGCGGCTGCGAAGAACCGGCGCGGCCATTGCAGAGCCGTCGAGTCGACGCCGCCCGTCAGTATACGTCCGCTGTGCGGGGTTACCGTGTTGTAAGCCCGCGCCAGGCGCGTCATGCTGTCGAGCAGAATGACGACGTCCCGTTTATGCTCGATCAGCCGGCGGGCTTTCTCGATGACCATCTCCGCAACCTGAACGTGCCGGGTGGCGGGCTCGTCGAAGGTAGAGCTGACCACCTCCCCTTTCACCGAACGCTGCATGTCGGTGACCTCTTCCGGGCGTTCGTCGATCAGCAGCACTATCAGAATCACTTCGGGGTGATTGTGGGTTATGGCATTGGCGATTTTCTGAAGTAATACCGTCTTCCCGGTGAACGGGGGCGCCACGATCAGCCCGCGTTGGCCCTTGCCGATCGGTGACAGCAGATCGAGGATCCGCGTGGTGAGATCTTTGGGATTGTGTTCGAGCACCATGCGCTCAGTCGGATGCAGGGCAGTGAGGTTCTCGAAAATCGTCTTGCTCTTGGTTACCTCGGGATCCTCGAAGTTGATCGCCTCGACGCGCAACAGTGCAAAGTACTTCTCGTCGTTTTTCGGAGGTCTTATCTGCCCGGATATGGTGTCCCCCGTGCGCAGGCCGAATCGCTTTATCTGCGAATGGGAGACGTAGATATCGTCGGGTCCGGGCAGGTAGTTGTAGCTGGGTGAGCGCAGGAAGCCGAAACCCTCGTCGAGGACTTCCAGCACCCCCTGGGCAAACAGCAGCCCGCTGCGCTCGGTCTGGGCCTTGAGGATGGCGAAGATCAGCTCTTGTTTGCGCAGCGAATGGTAGTCGGGAACGTTGAGATCGCGAGCCAATTCCTGCTGATCGAGGATGTTCATCCTCTGCAAGTCGATGATGTTGAGCTTTATGCTGCGCTCGTTGGCGCGTTCGGATCTGGAACGGTTGTGGTTGCGTTCGGAGGGCGAACGCTTCCGTTCCGGCGCTGCCTTGGTGCGCTCGGCGGGCATCGGAGACCTTTCGTGGGTAGTTACCATTGGGTGTCACACACCACCGAAACGCGGGGAGCGCGTCCAGTGGGGGTTATTCGAGGGCTTGTCGAATTTTCGATCGGGATACCCACAGGACGGATCGAATACCGGGCTGCGGGTATCTCAGCAGTCAGTTTTGCATTTGCTGCCCCTGATGGGGAAGCGAACTTGCGCGCGTCCTGCTGGCGACGACGCGATTGAAATTAAAGCCTGTTGCTGATCGGATTACTGCTGAAGGTCTTAGTATCCAGGGCGACTGCCGGAAACAACGAACAGCCGACCGCAAGAAACGAGGTGAATTTTAAGGAGAGGTTTTGAATAGCTGCGAAGGGTAGACCGAAAGCTATAGTAGAATGGGGCGGTTGTCAAGCCTTTTGGAACCCCCCTCCACCGGCCCGGTGCCGGCGGGGTTTCGCAATCCTTCCGGGGTGCCCGGTAGGTTGAAGGGCTTGCCGGCGCCAGAGCCGCGCCGAAAAAAGGGCGCGCCACCTCAGGTCGGTGACGCGCCTTTTTGGAACCAATTTCAGTAGGACTCAGTTACTGACGCCATATCCAAAGGAGTCGGCAAACTTCATGAAATCATCAAGATTGATCGTATTATGGCAATCCACCATGTCAGCCCTGGGATTGTATTCATCATCATCATCGGTGGAACCGTAAACGTCAGCGAAAAGGAAGAAATCGTCGTAGTCGATGTCATTGTCATCGTCAATGAAACCCACCACGCTGACCTTCTCTCCCGTTTCTGGATCGTCCGCTAACTCGACACGGCCACAGACAAGCTCGGAAACTCCACTACCCAGGAGATCCAACTCGATCTCTGGGTTCCGGGGATCGTTGCTGGTAACCGCGATGGTAGCACGGAAGTCACCCGTTTCTGGGGGAGCAAACTCAACCCAGTAGGTCTCGTCATCCCCAGGCTCCAAATCTATTCCAAACTGGCGAAGGGGTGATGCTTCTTCTTCGGCGACATGATTGATATGGAAAGAATCGCCTCCCTTCAACGCAATGCTGGCTTCGAGTTTCACTGATCCGCCGTTAGTGAGCGTCAAGAGTTTTTTCTTGCTCGAGTCGACAACAACGTTCCAGAAATTGATCCCCGTACGGCTCAAAGCCAGTACAGGGGGATCCATACCTCCGACGATAGTCGCGCTCAACGCAATGACCGTCTCGCGCTTGTCCGGATCGTTTGTCCTGATTGTCAGGGTCCCCTTGTAATCCAAGTTGTAGTTGCCGACCTCGGAAGCGAGAAAACTTACCGCGAACGAGACTGATTCATCATTCCCGAGAATGACCGGCTCATTGTCGGCCAAGTCTGTTGCGAACCCGTCACCCTCGATCGAAACCTCGACGCCCAGTACGGAACCGACCTCAGTGGCCACATTGGTAATTGTGACTGTATCAGAGGTTGTCGAGTCCGGGTCAACCGTCCCGAAGTCGATCTCTCCTTCTGGAGATATGGAGGCGACAGGCGGCGGCCCGACTGCGACCGGGCCTGAATCCGCTGCTTCGCTTTCGTTTCCGCCGCCATCGACAGCGGTGACGGAGTAGTCGTAAGTGATTCCGCTTTCCACTGTTTCATCGGTGTATGAGTAGGAATCGTACCCGACTGCCGCAGGTACTTCGGCGATCAATTCGGGCTCACCACCGAGTTCACTACGTCTGATGTTGTAGCTTAGGACGTCATTGACACGAATGGACGGACCGGCTGAAGAAAAATCGGAGCCGGCCGGCACTGACCGAAACCCATCCGAAGGCGACGAATCCCATGTCAAAATCACGCTTGGCCCGGAAAAGTCGGCTTCCGCCATCAGGTTTTCTGGTGAATCCGGGGGGATGTTGTCGACCCCGGCAACC
>JAPOZF010000192.1 GCA_026706165.1 Gemmatimonadota bacterium | reverse complement strand
CTGGGAGACGGCCGGCGGCAAGATCCGCATCCTCAGCGATACCGTCGTGCAGTGCAATCACATCCACCACTGTCGCGCAGCCCCAGGGATCTGGATCGATTTCGCCAACAGGAATTCACGGGTGACGCGGAACCTGCTGCACGACATCGCGGCGACAACCGGGGGGATCTTCTTCGAGGCATCGAATGTCCCGAACACGATCGACCACAATGTCATCTGCAACGTGGAAGCGGGCAGCGGCGTGTATCAGCAGGATTGCGACCGCCTCCTGATCGCCCACAACCTGGTGATGAACTGCGACTATGCCGGGGTCCATATGCGGAAGTGTCCGACCCGCGACCGGGTCGATGTGTGCAAAGACAACCGCATCGTCAACAACGTCATCGTGGGATGTTCGAAGGGATTCGAATACGTGGTCATGGGCAACGTCTCGGACCACAACGTACTCGCCGGTATGGACGGGGACTTCCGTCTGGACGACTGGCAGGCTACCGGTCTGGATGCCCACAGCCGCGTGGTAGAGCTCGACATGGTGATCGACACCGAGGAGCAACACCTGGCCTGGTCGTCACCGTGCGATGCGGTCCCCAAGGTGATCCGTGACGAGCTGTTGAGTCTCGACTACTTCGGTCGTCCGTATCCCGGGGAGGAGGTCCCGGTAGGGCCTTTCACCGAAGGTTGGGGCCCCGTGGGGCGCCGACTGCGACTTCGGTAGTTCCCGATCATGGCTCTCCACGCTGCGCCGATACGGGGAATGCGGCGGCGAGAGTTGATTGCTGCAGGAGTTGGAACTGATGCCAAATAGCCGTGTCCTGCGTTCCGGTATGCTGATGGCCCCGGTTTTCCTGGCCGCGTGCCTTTCGGTGCCGCGAGTCGAGTACCGCTCCGCCCTCGACCCGAAGGAGTCGGAGCGGGAAGAATATTCGATAGGAGATGACGGAGTGGTCTCCTACCACCTGGAAGGCTCCCGGCTGGATGTGCAGTACATGACCGACCCGGCCCTGAACGAGATGTTTCCCGACGATTCGAAAGGGGGAGAGCTTTCGACCAATCCCTACACCTACGGGGACTGGATGGATCCGAACGTTGGCTACGTGCCGAATCGATTCACCGTGTTCAACATCGCGGTGTACAACTACACCTACGCCAAAATGCAGCTGGATCCGCTGAAGGTCATCCTGTTGACGGACCGGGGAGGCTATCTGGAATCGTACACGATCGCCCCGGTGGCCGATCGCAAAAGCCTGGAGGGGTACTACCGGGGCCTGCGCGGCATCAGCGGGAACGAGCACTATCGCTTTTCGAAACGGATAGGGATCGTGCGCGCCACCGCCTATGGAGAAGACGAGGTGATTTTCAAAGGGGAGGGGTACAGCGGGCTTGTGGTGTTCGATCCCCTCCATCCCAAGGTGCGCAACGCGCGTCTGATTCTCAAGGAATTCGCCCTCAAGTTCGACGCCTCGGGGCACCCGATCGAGACCATGGACATTCCCTTTGATTTCAGCCGTACGGTCAGCAGGGAAGTGATCGCCGAGGAAGAGTTGGCAGAGCGAAGGCCCACGGAGACGACGCGGGTGGTAATTCGGGGCCCCCGCCAGATCCGCGGCAACCAGCAGGGAGACCTGGCCCGGAACACGGGCGCGGTCAACTCGATCGTCGACCGCAACCTCGCGGACCTGCGGCGGTGTTTTTCCGGGGCGTTTGACCGGGGAGAGGCCGTCGAGGGCGCGGTGGAGGTTCAGTTCACGATTCGCGTGAACGGCGTGGTCGAGGCGGTGAGCGTGACCAGTTCCACGGTCATGAACGCGCAGGTGGGCGCCTGTGTTGCGGCCGAAGTGCAGCGCTGGCAGTTCCAACCCGCCGGGCAGTACGCACAGCAGGACAGGCCGTCCCAACAGAGCGCCGCGCGGGTGGGCGAGCCAGGATCGGGAGTTGAATCCCGCCGGGAGGAACCCTCGAGACCTCAGCGACGCCCCCCGGTGACCGATGTGGTGGTGGTGTATCCGTTCACTTTCGAGGAAATCGAGTAGCACTCTTCGCGCGTTTCCGTTGGTGCTCATCTCCATCTCTCCATCCCTTCGCTACCGTTTCATTCCTGTCGACAGCTGGATTGAGTAGGTCGTCGAGGTTCCCCGGCGACACTCGAGGGAGGGACTACCCGGTTTGTCAGGAGGTGTAGAAGACCGGCCGGCCTCCGGGGTTTCGCTGCGCGCCCTCGTCATCGGCGCCGCTCTCAGCCTGGCGATCGGCGTGGGAGAGCCCTTCGGTGCCTTCGTCATCATGGGCACCCGCATGAGCGGGTTGAACGGTCCCGCCGCGTTCTTCCTGTTCTTCCTGTGGGTGGGTGTCGTCCAGGTGGTGTTGGCGCTCATTCACAGGAAGCTGGTCCTGGACAAGGGAGAGCTGCTGACCATCTACATCATGATGGTCGTCGCCACGGCGTTCTCGGGTGGCGAGCGCAACGGGTTCTGCCTGATGCTGTTGGGGTCGACTGCCGGGGTATCCTACCTCGCCAGTCCGGAAAACAACTGGGCGGAACGGGTCCATCCCTACGTGGCCAAGTGGATGGTCCCGCAGGACGAGCTGGGGATCCGGTGGTTTTTCGAGGGCATGCCGGAGGGCGAGTCGATCCCCTGGGGCATGTGGCTGCCGCCGCTGTTGTGGTGGTTGCTGTTCATGACGGCGCTGTGGACGGCGAGCATCTGCGCGATGGTCATCCTTCGCCGCCAGTGGGTGGAACACGAACATCTCATCTATCCCATCACCAAGGTGCCGCTGGCCATGGTGCAACCGCCGCCGGGCGGTTCGCTGGTGGCGCCTTTCTTCAAGAGCGGCCTGATGTGGGCGGGCCTGTCGCTGTCGTTCGGCCGCGAGAGCCTCAACGCCCTGAACCATTACTTCCCCATCGTTCCCGTGGTTCCGACCCACTTCGGGCAACTCACGCTGATACCGCGATTCGCCAATGTAGGCTTTTCGCTCAACCTGATGATCCTGGGGTTCGCCTATTTCCTCAAGGCGGACGTCATGCTCGGGATGTGGGTTTTCTACGTTCTGCGCCGCCTCGAGGAGGGTGTCCTGCACCTGACGGGAGCCGGCATCGGGGAAGCGCTTTCCAACTACGGCGGCGGCGGCGGTGTCAGGGGGATCCTCGCGCACCAGAGCATAGGGGCGATGATCGCGCTGGTCCTCTTCGGACTGTGGATTTCCCGGGGGCATCTGCGGAAGGTGTTCCGCAAGGCCTTCAGAGGGGACGACTCGGTGGACGATGCCGACGAAATCATGCCCTACCGCACCGCCGTATGGGGGGTGATCCTCGGGGTGATCGGAATGAGCCTGTGGCTGTGGCGGGCAGGTCTGCCCCTGTGGGCGGGTCTGCTGTTTCTGTTCGGGGCGCTCGTGACCTTCGTCAGCCTGACGCGCATCATCGCCGAGGCGGGACTGCCGATGGTGTTTCCCCGCAACATCCCCCTGGACTTCGTGGTCTCCGGAATCGGGGTGCGCTACACGGGGCCGGCGGGGATGGCGGCCCTGGGTCCGACGGTGATATGGACGGAGTCCCTGGCGAGCACGATGATGGCCCACACCGCCACCGGGTTGAAGCTGACCGGCGAGATCGCCCATCGCAGGCGCTGGCTGCTGCTGGCGCTGGCGATCGCCATTCTGGTCTCCGTAGTCAGCACCTTCTGGACGTCGCTGTCGATCGCATACCGCGAGGGGGGCGTCAACGTAGCGCGTTCCGTCGGTTACCTCCCCGACTTCACCTGGGCGTACGTGGCGAGCCGGGTCGAGGAGAACGCGGGACCGAACGGGCTGGGTTGGCTCATCCGGTTGGCCGGGGGAGGGGTGATGACCGGTCTGCTTCTCATGCAGCGCCGGTTCCTGTGGTGGCCGTTGCACCCGCTGGGATTCGTGGTCAGCATGGACCGGGTGATGGACACGGCCTGGTTCCCCGTCTTCCTGGCCTGGACGCTCAAGACGGTCCTCTTGAAGTACGGCGGCCTCAAAGCGTACCAGGCGCTCATCCCCGTTTTCTACGGGTTGATACTGGGTCAGTTCGTCGCCGGGGGATTCTGGTTGATCGTCGACTTTTTCACCGGGATGAGGGGTAACGGACTGAGCATGATGTACTGACATCCCGCGATAAAGTTGCTCTGCAGACGAGGCCGGAGTCGGAGACACCGGCCGGGCGGCGGTGTCGAGGTCCCCGACTGTACCGAATGCCGCGGCGTGGCGGTGAGGTGAATCTTCACCACCGGGCTGGATTGTTGCTTGGGCTCTGTATATTCATACCCGAAAGCATTACGCGCCCGTTCTCTTTCGCGTCCGCCCCTGATGAGGGTGAATTCTCCGAAAACAATGCCATGAGATTTGCCGTGACAGCCCTTCATTTCGGGCTCTGGGCTTTGCTTTCGTGCGGCTGCGGCAGCGATGTGGTCCACACCTCCACGCCGCCTTCTTCCCTCGACCAGGGACAGGGGGAGGAAGGAGAGGTTTTCATCACCGACCACACCGGCAAAGCATGGGACGTGACCCACGCTGTGGGGAAATACGGCATGGAGCCGTCAATGTTCGGGAACGGTCTGGGGCCATTTGCCATCAAACCGATAGTGAACGCCCGGATGCTGTCCCCCGGCGACCTGAACTACCCGCTCGACAGCCAGGGCATGCTGGTGATCGGGACGAGCCTGAACGGTTTCACCCGCGCTTACCCCATCGAAATCCTGAGCCGGTTCGAAGTCGCCAACGAGCGCTTCGGGGAGGCGCACGTGGCCGTGGCCTGGTGACCGCTGGTCGACCTGGCTGCCGTGTACAGCCGAGAAATCGACGGAGAGATCCTGACCCTGAGCGCCAGTGGATGGACCTATCGATCCACGTTCGTGCTGTACGACTACGAGACCGAAAGCCTGTGGTACCACCTGCCCGGCGAGGATGGCCTGACCTGTATCGGCGGCTCCTACGCCGACCGGAAGCTGACGGAACTCCACTCCGTCCTCACCCGCTGGAACCTCTGGAAAGCGGAGTTTCCGGATTCAAGGGTTCTCACGATCCCTTAGCGCGCCGCTGAACGGCGCGACAGGGTCGTGTCTCAGGGGAAACGACACTATCGACAGCTTGCCCGCGGCCTCCGCCTTCGATTGGAGGACGGCGATGGAAGTCCGGTCGGTTGGCGCGATTGCTTCAACGGCCGGCAAAACCGGATTTTATCCGGCGATGAGGTGCTGAGCCATGAAATGTCCGAAACGGCTCTTGCCCTGTGCGGTGTTGCCGGTGTTGGGGTTGGCCGGCTGTGACGACAGAAGCCCCACGCAATCCGCCTCGGGCTCCACGGTCCTGGAGGGAGATTTTTTCGTCCGTTCCCAGGAGGACCTGGACCTCCTCGCGGCTCTTGGAGGGGGTTCGTTCGGCATCGCCGGCGATCTCTCGGTCGAGGATTCTCCTTTCACCACCCTCGAGGCCCTGGAGAATCTCACCGGCATAGGCGGGAACCTGTCCATAGGCAGCTTCGGCGCCGGCAACGCGGAGCTGACCAGTCTGGCAGGTCTCGGGAATCTCACCCGCATCGGCGGGTACCTGTCCATATTCGGCAACGTCTCTCTGACCAGCCTGGCGGGGCTGGAGGGTGTCACCGGCATCGGCGGGGGTTTGTTCATCAGGAACACTTCCCTGACCAGCCTGTCAGGGCTCGAAAACGTCTCCGGCATCGGCGGGACGGTGAAGGTCGTCAACAACGATGCCCTGACCAGCCTGTCGGGGCTCGACAATCTCGCCCGCATCGGCGGGTACCTGTCCATCGTCGGCAATGATTCCCTGGCCAGCCTGACAGGGCTCGGAAACCTCACCAGCTTCGAGGGCGACCTGGTTGTCCACGACAACCCGGCGCTGACCAGCCTGGCAGGGCTCGAGAAGCTCGCGAGTGACGCCGCGGCCGCGTTCATCTACGCTGCCCGCACCGCTCCGGCCCTGCCCGTCGCTCACCACGATGCACTTGCCAGCCTGTCGGGGCTCGACAATCTCACCCGCATCGGCGGGGACTTGTCCATCGGCAAGGTGCGCGAGGGCAACCCTGCGTTGACCAGCCTGTCGGGGCGCGACAACGTCGCCGACGTCGGCGTGAGTCTGCCCATCTCCCACCCCCCCGCCCTGACCAGCCTGTCGGGGCTCGACAATCTCGCCCGCATCGGCGGAGTCCTGTCCGTGTTCAGCAGCGCCGCACTGACCGACCTGTCAGGGCTCGACAACCTCGCCGGCATCGGTGGCGTCTGGCTTACCGGCAATCCCGCCCTGACCAGTCTGTCAGGGCTCGAGACGCTCACCAGCGTCGGCGGATTCCTGTCTCTGGCCAACAACTCCGCCCTGAGCAGCCTGACGGGACTCGACAATATCACCGGCATCGACGGGATGCTGCAGATACTGCACAACGACGCGCTGACCGGCCTGGCACCGCTCGGGAACGTCACCCGGGTCGGCGGCGATCTGAAAGTCAGCGGCAATCACCTGCTGGCCAACCTGGCAGGGTTCGAGAGTGTCACCAGCATCGGCGGGGACCTGTCCATCTGGTACACCGACCTGACGAGCCTGGAAGGGCTCGGGAACCTCGCCAACATCGGCGCGGACCTGTCGATCGGCGGCAATGACGCCCTGATCAGCCTGGCAGGGCTCGAAAGTCTCACCGACATCGGCGGGAGTCTGTCCATCGGCGACCGCCGTACCGGCAACACCGCCCTGGCCAGCCTGGCAGGCCTCGAGAATCTCACCCGTATCGGCGGCGACTTGTCCATCCACGGCAATGGAGCGCTGACCGATTCGTCAGCCCGGGCCTTCGCCGACAGACTGGTGGCAAGCGGGTTCACGGGCAGCGTGACGATCAGCGGCAATCAGCGATGACTGCTGCAGGGCCGATATCGATGGCACAGGACAGCAGTTCGTCCCCGGGAAACGCCGTCGGGCGGCGACTGGATAGCCTCCTGACATGACCGCTCTTCTTCGACAGCTCCCGAATCCTGCCGGTGCGCTGCTGGTTCTCCCCCGCGCCGCACTGGTGGCGTCCGCCGCACTGGTGGTGTCGTGCGAGAAATCCGGGGTCGCCGGGCATGAGAAGATGGTTGCGCTCCTGGCCAGGGAGGCCGACAGGAGGTCCCTGCTCGACAACAGGGTCGGACAGTTCCAGGCGCCGGCGCTGCGCCGTCAGCTCGCTCGCCTGGCCGGCGCCGAGCCGCGTCTTCGCTGGCCGGTGCTGCGGGGGCTGGCCAGCGAAGAGTCACGGCTCGGGAATATCGATGAGGCGATCAGGCTCTACAGCGAAGCTCTCGAGCTGATCCGCGCCCGCAACATCAAGAACAAGGCGTTCTACCTGAACATCCTGGAGCTCGCAATCGTCTACCTGCGCCTGGGGGAGACCCAGAACTGCGTCGGTATGCATACGAGCGACAGCTGCATCCTTCCCATCCGCGGGCAGGGCGTGTACAAAAACCAGGAAAGCTCGCGCAAGGCGATCGGGCTCCTGGAGGAGTATCTCGGGAGGTTTCCGGGGGCGCACGGGGCCCGCTGGCTGCTCAACATCGCCTACATGACGATCGGGGAGTACCCCGGCGAAGTTCCCGGGCAGTTCCTGATTCCGCCCGGTACCTTTGCCTCGGACGAGCCTTTTCCACGCTTCAGGGACATCGCGCCCGAGCTCGGGTTGAACGCATTCGACCTCGCCGGGGGGAGCGCCGTCGACGACTTCAACGGCGACGGCTGGCTCGACATCGTGTGCTCGACCTCCGATCCTTCCGGACAGATGCGCTACTTCGAAGGCAACCCGGACAAGACGTTCACCGAGCGCACCCGGGAAGCCGGCCTGGTGGGCCTGTTCGGCGGTCTCAACCTGAACCACACCGATTACAACAACGACGGGTTCCCGGACATCCTGGTCCTGCGCGGAGCCTGGCTGGGCAGGGCGGGGGCGGCACCCAACTCCCTGTTGAGGAACAACGGCGACCGCACTTTCACCGACGTGACCTTCGACGCCGGTCTGGCCGCGGTCAACTATCCCACCCAGACCGCGTCGTGGGCCGACTACGACAACGACGGCGACCTGGATCTGTACGTGGGCAACGAGACCGACCCGGAGTTCTCCGCTCCGTGCCAGCTGTTCCGCAACGAGGGGGATGGCACGTTCGTCGACGTGGCCAGGGAAGCGGGCGTGCTGAACGGGCGCTACACCAAGGGAGTGATCTGGGGGGACTACGACGGCGACCGCTTCCCGGACCTCTACGTCTCGAACATGTTCGGAGTGAACCGGCTCTATCACAACAACGGCGACGGGACCTTCACCGACGTCGCCGGGGAGCTGAACGTCGTCGCGCGCCACACCAGCTTCATGCCCTGGTTCTGGGACTTCGACAACGACGGCGCCCTGGACCTCTGGGTGGCGACCTACGCAGAGTCCCTGGACTTCCTCGCGGCCAGCTACCTCGGGCTAAAGCACGGGGGGGAGCTGGCGTGCCTTTACCGCGGCGACGGCAAGGGGGGCTTCCGGGAGGTTGCGGCGGAGCTGGGCCTGACCCTGCTGTCGCTGACGATGGGCGGCAACTTCGGCGACCTGGACA
>JAPOZF010000439.1 GCA_026706165.1 Gemmatimonadota bacterium | reverse complement strand
AGCGGCAAGGTGACCGAGGGGGACGTCGTCTGGGGCGGGACGTCGCTTCTGAGTCTTCCCGACCTCAGGGCGATGCAGGTGGTGTCGCAGATCGGCGAGATGGACGTCACCAGGGTGAAGCCGGGGCAGGAGGCGCTGATCCGGCTCGAGGCGTTCCCCGGCCCGGTGTTCCACGGCGAGGTGGCGGCGGTGGCGCCGATGGCCGGGGAGGTCGAGGACGCCCCCAACGTGCACGTCTTCGAGATGGTCGTCGACATCGAGGACCAGGACGACCGCCTCTACCCGGGGATGTCGGCCGCTGTCGAGATCGTCCTGCAATCGATTCCCGACGTGGTTCGGGTGCCGCTGTCGGCGGTCCGCCTGGAGGAGGAGCGCGCCATCGTCTGGCGATCCGGGGCAGGCGGGTTCACCCCGGTAGAGGTGACCGCCGGCCCCCACAACGGCACCGAGGTCGCCATCGAGTCCGGCCTCGAAGCCGGTGACGTTGTCGCCCTCCACGCCTCCTCGGTACCTTTGCCGCCATGACCGTTTCCTCCTCTCCCCCCACCGGGGGCGCGTCCCGGCTGCACCGGCGCAGGCTCATCGGCGCCGCTGCCGTCGTTCTGGTCGCGGGCCTGGTCGCGGGTTTCCGGGTGCTCATGCCGGAAGCGTCCCCGGAAGTTGCCTCGTTCCCCGTCAGTCAGGGGGAGTTCCACATTACCCTGTCGCTCTCCAACGGCGAGCTCGAAGCGGTGAACGCCGAGCAGATCAACGCCCCCCAGGTGCGCGGCCAGCTCAAGATCACCAAGCTGTTTCCCGAGGGGGAAACCGTCGAGATCGGGGATCTCGTCATCGAGTTCGACAAGGCGGAGTTCGTCAAGAGGGTGACCGAGGCGCGGCAGGAGCTCGAGGCGAGCAGGGCGGAACTCGAGAAGACGATAGCCAACCAGAAGGTCGAAATCGGGCGCCAGGAGTCGGACATCCACAACAAGGAGGCGGAGCTCAGGCTGGCGCAGCTGAAGCTGAAGAAGATGGAATTCGAGTCGCTGATCGACAAAGAGGAGACCCGCCTCCAGGTGAGGCAGTCCGAGCTCGCCCTCGAGCAGGCGGGCAGGAAACTCGAGGCGCAGCGGATCGTCGACCAGGCGGAGAAGAAGAAGCAGGAGCTCGACGTCGCCCAGAAGGAACGGGGCCTCGACAAGGCGGAAAAGGACCTCGAGAGCCTGTCGGTCCATGCCGACAAACCGGGACTCGTCGTGTACGAGAAGATCTGGAAGGGCTCCCGCCCCGAGAAGATCCGCGTCGGCGACGAGCCCTGGGGCGGCGCCACCCTGGTGACGCTTCCCGATCTGGCTGCAATGCAGGTCAAGACCTGGGTCAACGAGGTCGACGTCGACAAGCTCGAGGTCGGGCAGCGGACGACCATCGAGCTCGACGCCCTGCCCGGTCCCACCTTTCCCGGCTCGATCACCAGCATCGCCTCCCTGGGCCACGAGAAGGAGGGGGACAAGAACGTCAAGGTCTTCGACGTCGTCATCGGCATCGAGGGGGAGGACCGGCGTCTGAAGCCGGGAATGTCCGCCTCCTCGGTGGTGGTGATCGAAACGGTTCCGGAGCCGCGGGCCGACGGGGATTCCCTCGAGGTCAGCCCGCCCCCCGCGGCGGAGGAACACCCCGGCTTTCCACTCTACATCCCGCTCGACGCGGTCTTTGAAAAAGGGGGCGAAACCCTCGTCTACCGGGTGCGGGGCGGAGGCACCGAGGAGCGCAAGGTCGTCCTGGGGAAGCGCAACGACGACTACGTCATCGTCGAGGAGGGCCTGGGAGCCGGGGACCGCGTCGCCCTGCGCGACCCGACCCTGGTGCTCGAGCACCTCGGCGGCATGCCCGGCGAGGCGGTGACCCCCGCCGCCCTGACCGCCGAATAACCACCTGCCGGCGCCGATGGAACTGCGGGAAACCCTGGGACTCTCCGCGGCCGGACTGGCCGCGCACAAGCTGCGCACCTGCCTGACCATGCTGGGAATCATCTTCGGCGTCGCCGCGGTCATCGCCATGCTGTCGATCGGCGAGGGGGCGAGGCAGGAGGCCCTCGGCCAGATCCGTCAGATGGGGATCGACAACATCATCGTCCAGCACTGGAGCCCCGAAAGCGATGAGGAAGGGGAGGAAGGGGAAGCCAGGGGAGGGCAGAATCTCTCCCGGGGGCTCAGCCGCCAGGACGCCGAGGCGATCGCCGAGATCTGCCCGCTCGCCGAGATCGTCGCCCCCCTGAGGGAAATCAAGGTCAAGGCGCGCGCCGGCAGCACCCCGTTCCAGACCATGCTGGTCGGGGCCACCCCCGACTACATCCGCGTCCTCGACGCCCGCCTGGGCCGGGGGGTCTATCTCAGCGACGAGGACCTGCGGGATTCCCGGCGGGTCTGCGTCCTCGGCAGCGACGCCAAGCGGGCCCTGTTCCTTTTCGAGGAGGCGATCGGCAGGCAGGTGAAGCTGCACGACCAGTGGTTCACCGTGGTCGGGGTGCTCGAGGACAAGGGAGCGGCAAGCGGCAAGATCGGCGGCGTCCTCGAGGTGCGGAACACCGACGAGGACATCTACGTGCCGCTGACCACCCTGCTCAAGCGCTTCAAGTGGGAGGCCGACCAGGCCGAGCTCACCCAGATCACCATCAAGGTCTCCGGGTCGGAGAAGCTGCAGGAAGCGGCCAACATCATCCGCTCGATCCTGCACCGCCGCCACCGCGGCGTCGACGACTTCAAGATCGCCATCCCCGAGGAGCTGCTGCGCCACAGCCAAAGCACCCAGAGAATCTTCAACATCGTCATGGGCTGCATCGCCGGCATCTCCCTGGTGGTGGGCGGCATCGGCATCATGAACATCATGCTGGCCTCCGTGCTGGAGCGGACCCGGGAGATCGGCATCCGCCGCGCCCTCGGGGCCCGGCGCAGGGACGTGATGGCCCAGTTCCTCGTCGAGGCGGTCGCCGTCAGCCTGATCGGCGGCGTTCTCGGGGTGATCCTGGGGTATTCCCTTACCGAGCTCATCACCCTGTACGCGCACTGGAAGACCATCGTCCATTTCTGGACCATCGCTCTCTCCTTCGGCGTCGCCGCCGGGGTCGGGATCACCTTCGGCTACTACCCGGCGCGCCAGGCGGCGCTCCTCAACCCGATCGACGCCTTGCGCTATGAGTGACGACCGGGGGCTTCCCGAAGCCGAACCCTTCCGGGGCCGCGGCAGGGACAACCGCCTCCAGCCGGGGAGCCGGCTGGGCCGGCAGGTGCTGATCGATCTCTACGACTGTCCGCGCGAGGTTCTCGACGACGAGAAGCTGATCGCCGCGAGCATGATCGCCGCCGCCCGGGAAGCCGGGGCCGCGGTCGTCGGTTCGACCTTTCACCGCTTCTCTCCCTGCGGGGTTTCCGGGGTGGTGGCGATTCGCGAGAGCCACCTGGCCATTCACACCTGGCCGGAGTTCGGGTACGCGGCGATCGACCTGTTCACGTGCGGGGACGGGGTCGACCCGTGGATCGCCCACGACGCCCTGAAACGCGCCCTGGGCGCCGGCCGCGGCGAGGCCATCGAGCTGCCGCGGCCCGGGGCCAACGGAGGCTGGCCGGGAGACGAGGTGAAATCGAAGTGAGGGAGGCCGGAGACGGGCAAGTCCCCGCTCCGGGAGCGGGGACTTGCCCGCGCCGGCAGTTACCGGCCTTGCTGCTGGAGTTCCTGCAGGTGGACCTCGAGGTGGTCGCGAAAGGCCCCTATGCGCTCCTGGAGCACCGCTTCCATCTCCTTCAGCTCCTGCTGCCTGGCGCGCAGCTTGTGCAGCTCGAGCGTGAAACCGCGGGGGGCGACCACGGCGACCACCCCTTCACCGCTGCGGACCTCGACGAGGCCCCCGCCGGTGTTCCGGGGATCGTCCCGGGGGGGCTGCCCGCCGTCTCCGGTGAAGTTCACGGCAGAAGTTCCCTGGCCCGGTGACTCCACGGAAGCACCGCCGGGAAACTCTCCGACGGCACTCGTCTGCAGGTGGAACTGGCGCGCCAGGGACCACAGCTCCCGCTCCATGCGGCCCTGGTCTTCGAGCCACCGGATCCGCCCCTCCATCTTGCGGGCTTCCTCCCGCAGAAGGCTCAGACGGTCTTCCAGCAGGACCAGCTTCTGCCGGATCTCGTCCGGTCCGTCGCTGGCGGCGATGGTCATGTCGACGGGATAGCGGCCCAGCTCCGGCTCGATGACGTCGTACCCCAGCTTCCGGCGTTCCTCCCACAAGATCATCATCTGCATCAGGAGTCCCTTGTCCATCGCTTTCGACAGGGCACCGAAGAGGCGGCTGATCTCCCAATCGTAGGCAAGGCGCAGGCGCTGGCGAAGGGAATCCGCTGCCGCGCCCGCCTGTTCGATGCGCTGGTCGACCTCGTCGAGCCGGCGCTCGATTGCCATCGACTCGATGAGCGCCTTGCGCATCTCCTCCGACCTGGGGGCTGCCCGCTTCAGGCTGTCGATGACGGCAGAGAGGTTTCCGGCGGTTCGGGCGAACTGGTGCCGCGACTCGTGCAGTCGCTCCCGGATCACCCCGAGGTTTTCCTGCTCCAGCCTGAGGGCATCGAGGTCCCAGGCCTCGGGCTCCTCGCCCATGGCAGGCGCCCCGAGGGAGGCCACGGCTGCCCCGAGAAGTCTACGCCATGCCATACTTTTCCAGTTTGTAGTAGAGAGCACTCGTTTTTACCCCCAGCAGCTCCGCCGCCTGGGTCTTGACCCCGTTCGCATCCTCCATCGCCCGGCAGATCAGGTCTCTCTCCAGCGATTCCAACTGATCGTTGAGGGCGAGCTTGCTCGCCGGCGCCGGTTCCCCGTCCCCGCCGGGTTCGTCAGCCGCATCGGCGATCGGCAGATCCCCGGGGCCGATCTCCTCGCGGTCGACCAGGACCACCGTGCGCTCGATTACGTTCTCCAGCTCGCGAACGTTCCCGGGCCACGGATAACGGCAGAGAAACTCGACCGCTTTCCCTGACAGACGCCTGAGGGGCAGGTTCATTTCCCGGCATTTCTTGCGGAGAAAGTGATCGACCAGAAGGGGGATGTCGTCGCGGCGCTCCCTCAGCGGGGCCAGGTGCATGGGGATCACCTCGAGCCGGTAGAACAGGTCCTCGCGGAAGCTGCCGTCGGCGACCCTCTCCTTGAGGGCCTGGTTGGTCGCGGCGACTACGCGTACGTCGGCGCTGATGGTCCGCTCCCCCCCGACCCGGTCGAACTCCTTCTCCTGCAGCACTCGCAGCAGGTTCACCTGGGTTTCGAGGGGGATGTCGCCGATCTCGTCGAGAAAGATGGTGCCCCCGGAGGCCAGTTCGAACTTCCCCTTCTTCATCTTCAGGGCCCCGGTGAACGCCCCCTTCTCGTGGCCGAACAGCTCGCTCTCGACCAGGTTCACCGGCAGGGCGCCGCAATTGACCTTGACGAAGGGGCCGGTGCGGCGTGGGCTGAGGTTGTGGATCGCCCGGGCAACCAGCTCCTTCCCCGTCCCGCTCTCCCCGTAAATCAACACGGAGGAATCGATGGCGGCCACCTTTTCCACTCTCGCCAGGACCTCGGCGATCTGCCGCGAACGCCCGACGATTTCGCCGTAGCGATCCCCGATCTCCTCGCGCAGGTACTCGTTCTCCTCCCCGAGCCTGTCGCGCTCGCGGCGGTCGGCGCGGTGGTCCAGAACCCGCTGCACCTTGAGCCGCAGCGCTTCCATGGGAAACGGCTTGGTTATGAAATCGACTGCGCCGGTCTGCATGGCGCGCACCGCGATCTCGATGGTGCCGTGCGCGGTTATGATGACGGCGTCGGTGTCGGCGAAGTCCCTCCTGACCGCCTCGAGGAGCTGCAGCCCGTCCATTTCCGCCATCCTGAAGTCGGTGATCACCAGGTCGAATGCCGCCTGCCGCGCCAGTATCAACAGGGCTTCGGCCCCGCTGGCTGCCTTGACCGCGTCGCATCCCATGCGCTCGATCACCAGGGCGATGCCGGAGCGCATGGTCTCGTTGTCGTCGACGATCAGTATTCGGCTCACGCCTGCACCAGCCTGCCCCTCCGGGCGCTTCGGGCGGCGGGAAGATGGAGGGTCACCGTGGTGCCCCTGCCGGGTTCGCTGGCGATGTCGATGCGGCCGCGGTTTTTCTCCACGGCCTGGCGGGCGATCGCCATTCCCAGGCCGGACCCCTTCTCCCTGGTAGTGTAGAAAGGCTCGAACAGGCGCGCCTGAACCTGGCTGGGGATCCCCGGACCGGTATCCTCGATCTCGACGGAGACCCCCGCGTCGCTCGTTTCGGCGCGGACCGACAACCGCCCTCCCGTGCCTGCCATCGCCTGGACCCCGTTCTTCATCAGGTTGACGAATGCCCGCTTGACCTGCTCGGGATCGGCGAAGACAGCCAGCTCCGGGGGAATCTGCTGGCCGAATTCCACCCGGGCGCGCTCCATCTCCGGCGACAGCAGAAAGGCGGCGTCTTCGACGAGCCTCGCCACCTCGACGCTTTCCGGGTCCGGTGGAGCCTGCCTCGAGAAGGCGAGGAAATCGGCGATCACCCTGTCGAGGTTCCCGACCTCGGCGATCACTTTCTCAATGTGCTGCTTGCGGGAATCCTCCTCCGGCAGGTCGTCGGCGATCAGGCCTGCGTAGATCTCGATACCGCCCAGCGGGTTGCGGATCTCGTGGGCGACCCCGCTCAGCATCTGGCGCAGCTGCGCGTCCCTGGCCAGCAGCTTGAGGCGCATCTCCTCCATCGTCTCCCCGAGGTAGCCGATCTCGTCGCGCCCCGAGGTATCGACGGCATTCTCCAGGTTTCCGCCCCCGATCTCGCGGGCAGCGGTAACCAGCCTCTGGATCGGCCGCGTCAGGGTTCGTCCCAGCAGCAGCGCCACCACGAGGGTCAGGAGCGCGCTCAAACCGGCGAACAGGTAGACGGACTGCCTGAAGCGGTGTACGGCCTTGGTGTACCCCGGTCCGATGTCGACGGCGACCCCGGCGACGACCTTGCCGTCGTTGAAGACCGGGGCGTACCCGGTCATGTAGTCGAGCCCGGCTTCATCGGTGAACAGGAGGGTATGGGCTTTCTCCCCTTCCCAGAGTCTCTCCACCTCCATGCGGTCGCGGTACTTCAGCCTGGGGTACTCGCGGCCTATGGCGATCCCGGGCTCGGTGTCGAGAAGGCTGCGGCCGTCGCGGTCGAAGACGTAGATCCTGCGCGCCCCGACCATCTCACGGGCGCGGCGCAGCCGGTTCGTCGAGTTGCGGTAGAAGCCGGAAGCCTCGTACCCGGGACGCAGCATCATGACGGTTTCCCCGTTGATCCCCGAAGCGATCAGCTGGACTTCGGCGACGAGGTGATTCCCCATCTGCCGCTCGAGGCTGTCGAGGGCGCGCTCGTACAGGACCCAGCCGCTGCCGCCGACGACGACCATCGCAAGGAGCACGAAGCTGAGAACGAGGCGCCGTCCGATACGTCCGCGCCGGGCGACCCTTTCCCTGACCCCGGCCGCATACAGGGTCTCCCCGGGGCGGTCCTCCGCCCGGGGTTTGGCTGCGGGAATGGCAGGAGAGGTCATTCTTCAGGCGGCAGATGCCGATTCCAGGTTGCTGCCCTCCTGCTCCCAGGCCTGCCAGTAGCTGCGCAGGCGGCGGCAGAAGGCCCCCGGTTTCTCGGCGTAGATCCTGCGGGCGAGCCGCATCGACCCGGTCTGCAGGCATTGCCGGCGCTCGGCGACAGCCCGGTCGAGCTCGGCCAGGATGCCCGGGTTCTCCGTGCCGGGAAGCAGCTCACCGAGGGTGGCCGACAGGACGGAGAGGTCGTGATCGTCTCCCAGCATCTCCCCGAGGGCGTCCGCCTGTGCGATGGCTGTCGCCATCTGCTCCGGCCAGATCGATCTGAGGATCTGTTGGTGATACCAGAGGTACTTGACACGCTTGCGCCATTCGTGGAGAGCCTCGTCGGTGGGCAGGCGAAGAGCCTCCCCGAACTCGGCACACCCCTGCGCATAGATTCGCCGGAGGCCGGCTTCGAGCCCGTTCCAGCCGTCGCGGAGGGGCCATTCGGAGGCGCGGCCGTCCGCTTCCTCGAGCGCCTCGACTGCCGTGTCCACCGCGAGAGGGGTAACGCCCCCGGATCGATGGGCGAGCTGACGGCCTTCGACCAGGCGGGAGCGAACGGCGGCGAAGCTGCCGGGGGGCTGCCGCTTCCCCAGCCCGGCCGTGAGGGCGTCGAACGTCTCCACGAGGGCAGCGGCATCCCGAATCGCGGAAAGCTGAGCGGCGACGCCGCGAAAACAGGCGTTCTCGCGCCGGTACGCCTCATTGCCCAACCCGGTGCGTACCAGGCGCGCCAGGGCGCGCAGGCGCTTCATGCACTTGCGGGCTTCGTGGATCTGCTCGTCACGCGAGCCGGTGCGGCTGCGCAGGTGGGCGACGGCGGCCTGGAGCTGCTCGCGGGCAATTCGGCGCACCCCGGCAGGAACTCCCTCGCCGCGGATCAGTCGGTAGGCCATTTCGATTCCGGCGGTTAACCATGCTGTCCAGATTTCGGAAAGTTACTCACCCCGAAGCCGGATGTCCACCCTAAGGGCTAATACATACTGAT
>JAPOZF010000783.1 GCA_026706165.1 Gemmatimonadota bacterium | reverse complement strand
CGCGCTTGCCTGTCCGTCGACAGGGCGGCTAGAGGATCGCCCCTGTCACGTGGCCGCAAATGCGGTCCGGGCCCTGGCTCATGGCCGCTGACCGCCCCGCTGGACCTGATAAGCGGCCTTCGACACCGGCCGTTTCCGCAGCCCCTTCACAACCCGACCTTTCGGACCCCCAGACCGGAAACCCCGTGGCAGAACTCAGGTTCGCAGCTCCCCAGGAGCGCCGCGTCGCCCTCGTGACCGGGGGGGCCAGGGGTATCGGCCGCGCCATTGCCCTGCGGCTGGGCGCGGACGGCCGCGACCTGGTCATTGCCGATATCCTCGAGGAGGAGGCGTCCGAAACGGTGGACGCGGTCCGCAGCCAGGGGCGGGAGGCGGTTTTTCTGCGCACCGACGTCGCCGACGAGCCGGCGGTGCGCTCCTGCGTCGAGGCGGCGGCCGGGCATTTCGGCCGCCTCGACATCCTCGTCTGCTGCGCCGGCATCCTGGGACGGGAAGCCGATTTCCTCGAGCAGTCCCCCGCCCAGTTCGACAAGGTCCTGAAGATCAACCTCTACGGCGCATACTACGCGCACCAGGCCGCCATCCCCCACATGCTCGAGGGCGGCTGGGGACGCTGCCTGTCGATCACCTCGGGCGCCCGCAACGGGTCGCCCCGCCAGGTCCCGTACTGCGTATCGAAAGCGGCCCTTTTCTGCTTCGTGCGCTCCCTCGGCAACGCCTATCCCAGGCAGGGTGTCTTCGTCAACGGGCTGGAGCCGGGGCGCGCCCTGACCGACATGGTCGTGCCGCGGTTTTCCGAGGAGCATCTCGCCAATCCCGGAACCCCGGTGGGCCGCTACTCCGATCCCGAAGAGGTGGCCGAGGTCGCCGCCTTCCTCTGCTCGGAGCGCAACACCTACACCACCGGGTCGATCTGGAGCGTCAAGGGAGGCAGCGGCTGACCGAAGTGGCTCCCCTTCCGACGGTGCGGTTCGATTCCCGTGACGGGGCGGGGGGCTGGGCTTCCCGCTTTTCCGGTTTTTGCGGGGAGGTCGAGGCCCGCTCCCAGGGCGAGGTTGCCACCGCTCTGGAAGAAGTGGAAGGGGCGGTTGCCCGGGGCCTTCACGCCGCCGGGTTCGTTTCCTACGAAGCCGCCCCCGCCCTCGACGGGGCGATGCGCACCCGCTCCCCCGGGTCCCTGCCCCTGCTCTGGTTCGGCCTGTTCTCCGAACGCCGTGAGCCGGACGGTGACCTGCCGTCCTCCCCGGCAGGCGCCTGTGCCGCCGGCTCCTGGGAGCCGTCGATGGAGCGGTCCGCCTACGCCGCCGCGGTTGCGGAGATCCACCGCTGCATCGTCGCCGGCGATACCTACCAGGTCAACTTCACAACCCGGCTGCGCGCCCCGGTCGCCGGGGATCTTCTCGCTCTCCACAGCGATATCTGCGCGGCCCAGGGCTCGGGTTACTGCGCCTTCATCGACATCGGTTCGCACGCCATTCTGTCCGCCTCTCCGGAGCTGTTCTTCTCCCTGGGAGAGGGACGGCTGCGGGCGCGGCCGATGAAGGGGACCCGCCCGCGCGGCCGCTGGCTCGAGGAGGACCGGGCCCTTGCCGGGGAGCTCGCCTCCGACCCCAAGGAACGGGCCGAGAACGTCATGATCGTCGACCTGCTGCGGAACGATCTCGGGCGCGTCTCCACGGCCGGCTCGGTCGCGGTCCCGAACCTGTGGCAGGTGGAGCGGTACGAGACCGTTCATCAGCTCGTCTCCCGAATCGAATCGGAGATCGAGCCGGGCACGACCTTGCGGGAACTGTTCTCCGCCCTGTTCCCCAGCGGTTCGGTCACCGGGGCCCCCAAGGTCCGCACCATGGAGCTGATCGCCGAGCTCGAGACCTCCCCCCGCGGGATTTATACCGGTTGCATCGGGTACCTCTCCCCGGGAAAAAGGAGCCGCGGACCGGGGACCTCCGGACGGGGAGTCGCGGCCATGGAAGCCTGCTTCAGCGTCGCCATCAGGACGGTGTGCGTCGACCGGGCCCGCGGTCAGGCCGAGTACGGCGTCGGCAGCGGGGTCACCCATTACTCCTCGGCGGCCGCCGAGTTCGAGGAGTGCCGGATCAAGGCCCGGGTTCTCATCGAACGCCGGCCCCCGTTCGATCTGTTCGAGACCCTGCGGCTCGACGCCGGTGCTGGCGCCTCCGCTCCGGAGGGCGGATACTTTTTCCGCGACCGCCACATTGCCCGGCTGCTGGACTCGGCGGCCTACTTCGGTTTCGCATGCGACGGGGAGCGGGTGCTCGCCGCCCTCGAAGGCCATGCCCGCCGGCTGCGCCGGTCAGGAGGCGTGCACCGGGTCCGGCTGGTGCTTTCGCGGACCGGACAGGTGACGGTTGAGAGCCGGCCGCTCGCCCCGGGACACGAAGGTCTGCTGCCGGCGGGGATCGCCAGGGATCCGGTGTCGAGCGACGACGTGTTCCTCTACCACAAGACGACCAACCGGCAGGCCTACGAGGAACGCCGGTCCCTTTGCGGCGCCGAAGAGGTGCTGCTTTGGAACGAGCGCGGAGAGCTCACCGAGGCATCCGTCGGGAACGTCGTCGTCGTCTCGGAAGGCAGGCGATGGACGCCCCCGCGCGAGTGCGGGCTGCTGGCCGGCACCTACCGGAACCTGCTGCTGGAGCGGGGGGAGATCGAGGAGCGGGTGATTGCCGTCGACGAGCTGAAGGAGGAGGTCTCCGAACTGTTCATGGTCAACTCCGTGCGCGGTTGGGTTCCCCTCGAGCTCGCCGGCAGCGGGGCATCGGGCGAGGCGCGGGAACTCGAGCTCGCCGCAGACATGGGAGCAGGCTGATGTACAGAATGGGCGAAGCGGAGCTGAAGCGGCTGCGCAGGCTGATCGAAAGCGGCAGAATGTACCGCTACGAAGGGGGGGAGTGCGATCTGTTCGAGGAACGGTGGGCGCGGCACGTCGGGGTCCGGTACGCGCGCATGACGCGCAGCGGCACCGCGGCGATCTACACGGCCCTGGTCGGGCTCGGGGTCGGTCCCGGCGACCAGGTGATCGTGCCGGCCTACACCTACATGGCCACCGCCCTGGGGATCATCAACGCCGGGGCGATTCCGGTGGTCGCCGACGTCGACGAGTCCCTCACCCTTTCGCCCCAGGACCTCGAGAGGAGAATCACCCCGCACACCCGCGCCGTGATTCCCGTGCACATGTGCGGCCTGTCCTGCAACATGAACGCGATCATGAAGATCGCCCGCAGCCGCGGCCTGCTCGTGCTCGAGGACGCCTGCCAGGCGGTGGGGGGCGGGTACCGCGGGCGCAAGCTCGGCTCCATCGGCCACGCCGGGGCCTTCAGCTTCAACTTCTTCAAGAACATCTCCTGCGGAGAGGGGGGAGCCTTCGTCGCCAAAACGAAGAAGGTGTTCGACCGCGCATCCGTTGCGGCCGACTGCTGCGCCTACTACTGGAACCCGGAGATCCACAGCGACGACGTGCAGTTCGCCGGCCACAACTTCCGCGCCTCCGAGTTCGAGGGGGCGATCATGAACGTGCAGCTGCGGCGCATCGACGGCATCCTGTCGCGCATGCGGGAGCACAAGAAAGCGGTGACCGCCGCCGGAGAGGAGGCCGGCCTGCGATCGATCCCCTGCAACAGCATCGACCACGAGTGCGGCTCCCACGCCGGGTTCCTGTTCGACGACGAGGGCCGGGCGCGCCGCTTCCGCGACCGCCTCGGCGACGCCGGGGTCGGCTCGTTCCTGCCGATGGACACCGGGCGCCACGTGTACACCCGCTGGCATCCGATCCTGAGGGAGCAGGGATCGCACCACCCGGCGCTCGATCCCTTCAAGATTCCGGCCAACCGCCGCTGCAAGGTGAACTACTCCGAGGAGATGTGCCGCGACTCGCTCGACATCCTCGCGCGCGCCGTCCTCATCGGCATGCATCCCGACAACCCGCGCTCGCGGGTGCGCGCCATCTGCAAGGCCGTGGCCGCGGCAGCCTGAGAAACCGCCAAACCCGACCCGAGGCCCGAAATGCACGCGACAGCCCGAACCCTGACCATCCTCGTTTTCTCCGCATTTGTCTGGTGCCCTCCGGCGGTTTCCGAGGCCGAAAGATCGATCACCATCTGGTGGGCCCAGTGGGACCCCGCGGTGGGACTGCAGAAGCTCGGGGACGAGTTCGCGGCCGAGACCGGTATCGCGGTCGAGGTGCACCAGATTCCCTGGGCTTCCTACCAGGACCAGGTGTTCCTCAACTTCGGCAACAGGCAGACCGACTTCGACATCGTCGTCGGCGACAGCCAGTGGATCGGCCGCGGCGCCACCCGGGGCCTCTACCTCGAGCTTACCGGCTGGTTGCCGCAGCACGTCGACATCGAAGCCATTCACCCCCTCGCGCGCCGTTTCCTGATGGAGTACCCCCCGGGAAGCGGCAGGTATTTCGCGGCCCCCTGCGAGACCGACGCCCTCGGCTTCGTGTACCGCCGGGACTGGTTCGAGGACCCTGCCGAGCAGGCGGCGTTCGCGGCGAAGTACGGCCGCCCCCTGCAGCCCCCCGACACCTGGCAGGAGTTCGGCGAGGTCGCCGGGTTCTTCCACCGCCCGGATGAGAAGCGCTACGGCTGCGCCCTGCTGACCGGCCGCGGCTACGACTCGCTGGTGATGGGCTTCCAGCCTTTCCTTGGGGCCTGGGGCGGTTCCTGGGGGAACCGGGAGACCTTCGAGGTCGCCGGGCACGTCAACAGCCCGGAGGCGGCCGCCGGGCTGCAGTACCTGATCGAACTGCTGCGGTTCGCTCCCCCGGGAGGGGTCAGCGCCGATTACATGCAGGTTCTCGACGCCTTCATGAACGGATCGACGGCGATGGTCCTCGACTACTTTCCGTTCTACCCGGGGATCGTCGACGCCATGGGAGACAAGGCCGGGTTCTTCCTGGTACCCCGCAACGGCGACCGCCGCGTCATCAGCCTCGGGGGCCAGGGGTTCAGCATTTCGACCAAGGTTCCCGCCGAACAGCAGGAGCTCGCAAGGCAGTTCATCGCCTGGTTCTCGCGCACCGAGGTACAGGAGCGGTGGATCACCCACCCGGGCTGCTTCACCGCCAACACCGAGCTGCTCGCCAGCGAGGCGTTCGCCGGGGCCTACCCGTTCAACGCCGTGTTCGCCCAGTCGCTCGACTACCTGATCGACTTCTGGAACGTGCCGGTGTACAACGAGCTGCTGGCGGCCGCGCAGCGAAATCTCGGAGAGGCCCTCGACGGGGCGAAGGAGCCGCAGGCCGCCCTCGACCAGCTCGCCGCCGAGCACGAGATGATCATGCGCCAGGCCGGCCTGCTCGAATAGCGGCCTCCCCGCCTGACCGCCCGTTGATGAAGTTGCTCTGCAGGCGAGGCCGAGTCATGGCGGTCGAAGACTTGGGGCAGAAAAATCACGAAATCGGACCGGACTCCTACCCGGATTTTTCTGCCCCAACAAGGGCGCGCGGCCGGGTCGAATCGCAGGGGATTCGGGGAGGGAGCGCAACGATGTATTTCGACCGCCAGGGCCTGCCGCCGCCCGGATGGACTTTTTCAACGGGCTGCTGAGAGTGCCTGCCGCATCCGCACCCGGCAGGGCCCCGGGCGCCCCCCGGCGCGGGCGGGAGGGAGGGAGGTGGCTGGCGTACGGATTCGTCGCCCCCGCCCTCGTCGTCCTCATCGGCGTCAACGTATTCCCCCTCCTCTACAGTCTCGTTCTAAGCTTCTCGAACGCCGAGCTGACCGGCGGCGGCTACCGGATGATCGGCACCCTCAACTACAGCTTCGTCTTCCTCGACCCGAAGTACGCCGCCGCCTTCCGCACCACCGCCCTGTTCGTCGCCGCCGCGGTTTCCGTCGAGCTGCTGCTCGGGTACGGCCTCGCCCTGGGGCTGCGCCGGGACTTTCGCGGCAAGGCGGCGGTTCTGACCCTGCTCCTGGTCCCGATGATGCTGCCGCCGGCGGTGATCGGGCTGTTCTGGAAGCTGATCCTCAACGGCAGCTACGGCGTCCTCAACCAGGCGCTGGGAACGCTGGGCCTGCCGCAGCCGCGGTGGATGACCGATCCCGGCCTCAAGCTGTTCTCGGGTCTGGTGATCGACGTCTGGATGTGGACTCCCTTCATGCTGCTGATCTCGCTTGCCGCCCTCAACTCGATTCCCGCGGCGGTCTACGAGGCCGCCGCGATCGATCGCGCCTCGCCCTGGAAGCTGTTCCGCCGCATCACCCTGCCGATGTCGGCGCCGCTGGTCGGCCTCGCGGTGCTGCTGCGGGCCACCGACGCGATCAAGCAGTTCGACCTCGTGATGGCGATCACCGGGCCCAACGACGGCTCCACGCAGACCCTGAGCGCCCTGCTCTACCAGGTGATGTTCCGCGACGGCAAGGTGGGCTTGAGCTCGGCGTACTCCTACGTCGTCCTGGTGGTCGTCATCGCCCTGGCCACGGTCTTCATCCGCTACCTGCACGGCCAGCAGGGCCGCAGCCTGCAGGGCGGCCGCGGGGAGGCGGCGTGACCCCACTGCGCATCCTCTTCATCGCCGCGTACGGCGCGATCTCCCTGATGCCGCTCGCCTGGCTGGGGCTCACCTCGTTCAAGTCCAAGGCGGACAGCATCAGCACGACGGCGAAGTTCCTGCCCGCGGCGGCCGGGACCGCCGAAGGCATCCGCTTCAAACCCACCCTCGACGGCTACCGGCGCCTCGGCGAGCGCTACGCCGGGGCCCGGCACGACTACTTCCACTACCTGCTCAACACCGTCCTCATCGGGCTGGCGAGCACGGCAGCGGCCGTGTCGCTGGGCACGACCTGCGCCTACGGATTCAGCCGCTTCCGCATCGCCGGGTCCCGGGACTGGCTGTTCTTCATCCTCTCGACCCGCTTCCTGCCGCCGCTCGCCGTGGTGATCCCGGTGCTGATGATGTACCGCCAGTTCGACCTGCAGAACACCCACGCCGGGCTGATTCTCCTCTACACCGCCTTCAACCTGTCGCTGGCGGTCTGGCTGATGAAGGGGTTCATCGACGAGGTGCCTGCCGCATTCGAGGAGGCCGCCCTCGTCGACGGGTACACGCGCCTGCAGGCCTTCCGGCTCATCGTCGTGCCGCGCGTGCTTCCCGGGATGGCGGTGACCGCGGTGTTCTGCATGATCTCGGCCTGGAACGAGTACGGCTTCGCCATGACCCTGAACAACCGGGAGGCGGTGACCGTGCCCGTCTACTTCGCCGGGCTTCAGGGTAACGTTCAGGGGCTGCCGTGGTCTCAGATCGGGGCGGGGGTGCTGCTGTTCGTGCTGCCGATCGTCCTCTTCACCGTGCTCGTGCGCCGCCACCTCCTCAGGGGGGTGACCCTGGGGACGGTCAAGCGATGATCCGCGGCCTCGATATCCTGGCGCGGGCGGGCCTCGCCGCGGGCATCGCGATGGTGCTGCAGCCCTGGTGGGCGGCGGGTTTCCGCTGGGGCTTCTTCGTCACCGCCGCCTTCACCCTCCTCCACATCGCGACCAGCCGCCTGCAGTTCCGGGGTCCGGACCGCGAGAGCCCGTCGCTGCCCGGGAGCGGCGAATGAGCTTTCTCGAGATCGAGGGGCTGACCAGGATTTTCCCCGGCGGCGTCGAGGCGGTCGCCGCCATCGACCTCGCCTGCGAGGAGGGGGAGTTCGTCGTCCTGCTGGGGCCTTCCGGATGCGGCAAGACCACCACCCTGCGCATGCTCGCCGGCCTGGAGACCCCGACCGGCGGGCAGATACGGATCGCAGGCGAACCTGTGGAGGGCATCCCGCCCGCCCGGCGCGACGTCGGCTTCGTCTTCCAGTTCTACGCCCTGTACCCGCACATGACCGTCGCCGAGAACGTCGGTTTCCCCCTCGAATGCGACGGCGTCGGCCGCGGCGAGCGCGGCGAACGAGTCGGCGCCCTGCTCGAGCAGATGCAGCTCTCCCACCTGGCCCGGCGCCGCCCAGGCCAGCTCGCCGGCGGCGATCAGCAGCGGGTCGCCCTCGCCAGGGCACTGGTTCGGCGGCCGCGGCTCTGGCTGATGGACGAGCCCCTGGGCGCGCTCGACGCCGGCATGAGGGCGGAGATGCGCGAGCTGATCCGTGAGCGGCAGCTCGCCTCGGGGATCACCACCGTGTACGTGACCCACGACCAGGAGGAGGCGATGAGCCTGGCGGATCGCGTGGTGGTCATGGACGCCGGCGAGATCTGCCAGGCCGGACCGCCCGCGGAGGTGTACGACGACCCCGGGAACCTGTTCGTCGCCAGCTTCATCGGCAGCCCGGGGATGAATTTCGCCGAAGGGGAGATCGGAGGAGAACCACCTGTTTTCACCGGCGCCCTCGACGGTGACGGCAGCGGCCGCTTCCAGGTGGAAGGAGGCAGGCCCGGCCCCGTCACCCTGGGTGTACGCCCCGAGTTCCTGCGCCCCGACCTCTCCGGCCCGCTGCCGGCCACCGTGGTCGTCGACGAGCTGCTCGGGCGCCATCGCAACCTCCACCTCGACACCCCGATCGGCCGGCTGATCATGCGCCTTGGCGGGGAATCCGCCGAAACGCCGGAGTACCCCCCGGGGGAACGCCTCGCCGTCGCCCTCGACCGGGAC
>JAPOZF010000255.1:8348-8618 GCA_026706165.1 Gemmatimonadota bacterium | reverse complement strand
CGCCGCGTCGTGTCCCCGAAGTTCGAGTTGCCGCCGTCGATCAGGATGTCCCCGCTGTCGAGAAGGGGGAGGAACTCGGCGATCACCCTGTCGACCGCGGCCCCGGCCTGCACCATCAGCATGACGCGGCGGGGCGGCGCGAGTTTGGCGACCAGCTCCCCCGGTGAGCGGGCGCCGAGGATCGGCAGGCCCTTCGCCCTGCCCTCGAGGAAGGCGTCGACCTTGGAGGTGGTGCGGTTGTACACCGCCACGGTGAAGCCGCGGCCGGCC
>JAPOZF010000255.1:3260-8338 GCA_026706165.1 Gemmatimonadota bacterium | reverse complement strand
CGGCCATGTTCAGCACGAGGTTTTCCCCCATCACGGCCAGTCCTACCAGACCGATGTCGGCCTGCATCCGCATTCCTTTCTGTTCATCCATTGGTCATCAATCCGGCTACCGGCCGCACGGCCCCGAACCTCCCGGCTCGAGGTGCCAGAACACCCCGTTGACCGCCAGCTCATTCCCACCGCCCGGATACCAGCCGTAAGCGGTGAGAAAACGGCGCGGCTCGAACTCGATGGTCGGGGTCGTGAACGAATGGCCCGGGGGATCGGGCAGGAGCACGAACTTCTGCGCCGCGAGCAGGTCGGCGGTCCCCCCGGCGCTGCCGTCCTGCCAGGTGGCGGCCCCGTCCAGGCTGACGCGGGCGACGACCCTGCGGTCCCGGTACCCCCCCGAGTGCGTGACCACGACGGTGCGGCTGGGAGCGAAATAAACACTCCCCCGGTGTCCATACCAGTTGGTCCACCCCGCAGCCCTGAAGGTGCGGCCGGCGTCGGTCGATTCGAAAAGGACCCCCTGCTTGATCGCAGGCCCGGGGTTCCCCGTCCTCGCCATGAACTCGTCCGGGTCCTCGTCGGGGATGGACGAACGCTGGCAGCGCGTCATCAGCAGGATGCGCTCCCCGTCGCCGGGATCGACGGCGAGGTTGGACTCGTGGGGGTTGAGGAAGGCATCGACCCGGGCGGCATCCCCCCAGGTGCGGCCGCCGTCGCTGCTGCGCAGGACGAGGTCCCCGAAGAGGTCCCCGGGCCGCCCGCCGTACATCTCTCCGGAAGCAGGGGGGAAGCGGTAGGCGTACGCGGGGGCGGGAACGACCGTGGTCGTGAACATCAGGGTGCCGTCGGGCAGCTCGACGAAGGTGCGGTTTCCGTCTTCGTGGAAGCAGAAGTCGGGAACGCCGGGGGGGATTGTGCTGAAGTCGGTTTCCGACCGCTGCCAGGTGGTCCCTCCGTCGGCCGAGTGGGAGACGTGGAGGTCCTGGCCGTACAGCCCTCCAGGGTACTCCCGGTCGGAGCTGTGGCTCAGCCACAGGCGGCCGTCCCGGCCGATGCCGATGCCGTGCAGGACCTGCGGGTGGGCGAGATCCGGCATCTCCACCGGGACCGGGGTCCACGAACGGCCCTGGTCCGCGCTCCGGTAGAGGGGGCCGGTCTGGGTGTTGAGCCAGACGCTTCCATCCGGGTGGCGGGCCATGCTCATCATCGACCGCCTGAGAACGCCGGTCGGGACTATTTCAACTTCGCCGTCGAGGACGACGGCAACCGGGCCCTTCACGTCACCTCTCCTTGAACCGTGCCCTGGGCGGACGCACCCCGCGGGCCGCGGCTACTCGATGCGGTGGTCGAGCAGGACTTCCCGTCTCTCGCGGGCCCGCTCCCCCCTTTGCGTCGCAGACGGCGTGGAGCTCGGCGCTGGGGGCGTTGGCGTACCCGCGGGCGTGGAGCCTGGCGATGTTGCCGGCCCCGATGATGCCGACGCGGACCTTGCTCATTCCGGCGTCAGAGGGACCGGTTGTCCACGGAGTATCCGGTGTTTCCCCCCAACTGCCAGACCCCCCGGAAGAGGGTGCGCCGCTTGGGCGGCATCGCCATGATGACTTCGTGGGCGAGATCGAGCTTGTGCCACTGGGCCCAGAGGGAGTTGTAGCAGTTGAAGACGGCGCAGCGGGAGTTGCGGGGGTTGGTCCAGTCGTTCGAGGCATGGGCCAGGCTCTCGGTGAAGATCACTGCCGATCCCGCCGGACAGGAGTAATCATCCATGACCGCGCGCATGCCGTCTTCCCAGGGAGAACCTCCGATGTTCGCCTCCCAGGGGTCGGGGCCGCCGTAGTTGAAATGGGCCTTGTGCGAGCCGCTCAGGAAGGAAGTGCCGCCCATGCCGGCCTTTACTTCCTCCAGCTCCCAGACGACGCGGGTAAGCCCGGAGAAGATCTTCTTTCCCGCGGCCTGGTAACGCATGGCGTTGGCCTGCTGGGGCGGGCGCACCACATGCGGCAATGCTCCGCCGGCAGACGGCTTCCAGCCGGGGGGGCGGACGCTCACGAAGGAACTTTCGCAGCGAAAACCGTAGCACTCTTCGAGGTCGAACGGCTCTTCCGAGAGGATTTCCGTGAGGATGCCGGCGACCGCGGGGTGGTCGAGCAGGTCCTGCAGGGCGCCTTCGTATCCCTTCCTGGCCCCGGCGTAGCACTCTGCTTTCATCGGCTCGATCTCCGCGTCTGAAAGCACCGAAGGCAGGAGGATCCAGCCGCGAAGGTCGAAGAAGAACTTCTGCTCGTCGGTCATGGGGGCGGGATCTGAAGGTTTTCGGGCTGAGTTCATTTCGTTCACCGTATGGGTTTGGATGGCGCTATGGATTTGATGGCGCTGCCCCGCGGTAGCGGGTCCTCAAACGAGGTACTCCCCAGGGATGCGCGTGCCTTCGTACTCGGCCGCGGGGTCGCGGTTGGCGATGACCTCGGGGATTTCCCCCTCCCAGTTGTCCGGCACCGTCAGCGGCCGCCGGTGCCAAGCCAGGATCAGGGTGCGGCGCACGTCGGTCAGGTTGCGGTGCGCCGAGTGCAGGAGGCGGGCGTCGGCGATGGTGAGCGACCCGGCCTTCACCATCACGTCCAGCTGGTCGGGGTGGTCGCTGAACATCACCGGGTGGTCCTCGTCGATGAAGCGGGCCCCCCTCTCGTGGGCCGGCACCAGCCGGTCGTGCAGCTCGTGGCGCTCGAGGTGCGACCCGGGGATCACCTTGAGGCAGCCGTTCTCCACCGAGGTGTCGGACAGGTAGTAGGACAGGAACACGATCTGCGGCCACGGGGAGCAGCTGAACGGGTCGTTCCACTGCATCCAGTCCTGGTGCCAGTAGAGGGCCGGCTCCCCCGGATCCTTGGTCAGGATGATGATGCCGCCGGTGCTCTCGAAGTCGCCGAAGCCGATCTGCTCCAGCACCCGCCGCGAGGCCGGCCACTCCAGCAGCCGCTGGATGACCTCGTTGTCCTTGCCCTGGACGCCGACGTGCTGCCCCTGGTAGCGGAACTCGTCGGCCATGACGTGGTGCTCCATCAGCCGCTCCGACTCGTCGCGCAGCTCCTGCAGGAAGTCGCCGGTCAGTACATCGTCGACCACGCAGTATCCGTCGCGAATCAGCTGGCCGCGCTTCGCCGCGGCCTCTTCCGGTGTCATCATCCACGCTCTCCTTCCGTCTCGATGCGGGGGCCCAAAATCGCCATTTGCAGTGGCGCAAACCAGCGGGGATATTTGCCGCATCCGACACCTGAAAACCCCAACCGACACTGGAGAAATTCGCCATGCCTTCTTCCCGCGCCGAGGCCGTCCTGCTCGACGACGAGCAGGTGCGCAGCTACATCGCCAACGGCTACCTCAGGATAGACCTCCCCTCCGTGCCCGCGGAGGTGCACGAGGCGATCGCCGTCAAGCTCGACCGCATGCTCGAGCTCGGACCCAACCTCGGCAACAACCTGCTGCCCCATACCCCGGAGTTCCGGCACGTCCTCAACTCGCCCGAGGTGCGCGGGGCGCTGAGCAGCCTGCTCGGACCCGACTACATCGAGCATCCGCACCGGTACTGCCACAACATGGCCCCCTTCGACGAGGCCCCCGAGGACCTCGCCGAGGCGGTCGGCCAGCGCTGCCACCAGGATTCGTACACGCCGATGTCGCGGCCTCGGCAGCACTACCCCCGCTACGCCCGCATCATCTACTACCCCCGGGCCACGCCGGTGAAGCACGGGCCGACGCACGTCACCCCGGGCACGCAGTTCAACAAGACGGTCACCGGCGAGGACCGCGCCGGGGCCCTGCCGATGGAGGGGCCGGCCGGCTCCCTGTGGATCACCCACTTCGACGTCGTCCACGGGGCGGGAATCAACCTGTCGGAGCGGACGCGGCACATGATCAAGTTCATCTACCTGCGCCGGAGCGGGCTGAAGGCCCCCGCCTGGAAGTGTCAGGACCTCCAGTGGAAGAACCCGGAGGACCTCGAGGCGCCGTGGGATCTGGAGGTCGTCTGGTCGCACATGTGGGACTGGATGTGCGGCAAGGAGGACCGCTGGGACAGCTTCCGGACCGCCCACGGCAACGGCGGCGGCAACGGAGAGGACCTGATCTCGGCCCTGGAAGGGGACCGGCCCCCCGCCGAGATGCTGGCTTCCATCCACCGGGCCGCGGCCCTGGGACCGCGCGCCGCCGGGGCGGTGCCGGCCCTTGTCCGGCTGCTCAACGGGGGGCACGAGCCGGTCCGCGCCGCCGCCACCTACGCCCTGGGGGCCATCGGGGAGCCGGCGGTGCCGGAGCTGATATCGAGACTGGAAAAGGCCGGACGCCGCGGCTGGGTCGAGGGGGAGCCGGCGTACTGGAGTGAGGGAACCGTGCAGATGATGGACGAGGCCCACGCCCTCGGGGCGGTCGGCGAGCCGGCGATCGCTTCGCTGACCGGGCTGCTGGATTCGGCCGGGGAATGGGGCCGGATCAACGCCGCCTTCGCGCTCGGGGAGATGGACTCGAGGGCGGCCGGGGCGGTGCCAGCCCTGACCCGCTGCCTCGAAGACGACTCGCACCGCATCGTGCGCACCGCCATCGACGCCCTCGGCACGATCGCGGACGAGCCGAAAAGCTACCTGCCGCGCATGCGCCGCTTCCTCGTCGAGACCCGCCCCGACTGGGAGGAGGTGCTGACCGGAAAGCGGGCCTGGATCGCGCGCGACCAGGTGCGGGTGAACGCCGCCACCGCCATGGCGCGCCTGGGGGCGCAGGCCGGCTCGGCCGAAAAGGAGCTGGTGCAGGCGCTGGACGACCCCTGCGGGTACGTCAGCCTGATGGCGACCGACGCCCTGCGGCAGCTCAAGTCCCCCAGCGCCGGCGAGGCGGTGACCGACCTGGTCATGGCCCAGCGCTGGGACTCGTCGCTCTACCAGGAGCGGCCCTGGTAGGCGGGCAGGGGAGGAGAGAGAGATGCGGCTCGACGACAGCCATTTCGAAGCCTTCATGGAGCAGGGGTACGCGGTGGTCGAGGGGTTCTACCCCGAGGAGACGCGGGCCCGCCCGCGGCCGCCGGGCCTGTGCGGCGCCGCACC
>JAPOZF010000255.1:0-3250 GCA_026706165.1 Gemmatimonadota bacterium | reverse complement strand
AGACGCGGGCCCGCATAGCCGCCCTGCTGCGCCGGATCATGCCCCCCTGGGAGGAACTCAGGGAGAACCCGCCGGAGGGGGGCATGCTCAGGGACGACTTCCCGTACGAGGAGCAGTACTTCAACCACCTCGTCCTCGACCCCGATCTGATCGCCTTCGTGCGGCGGGTGCTCGACACGGAGAAGATCCACTTCCGCTACGCCCACAACTGGACCCGCTACCCCAACGGGGCGAGGGACAACCGCCTGCACCGCGACAACGGCAACAACTCGCTGCTGCCGCCGTGCGGGGACGTCCGCTACGGGCAGATCAGCACCTGGTACTTCCCCGAGGACGTGGCGGAGGACCAGGCGCCGATGATGGTGATCCCCAAGAAGTACGGGGACGACACGGCAAAGGGAGTGATGCTGGCGGTGCCGGGGAACACGCAGATGATCTTCAATACCTACCTGTGGCACACGGCCACCACGTTCCGGGGGAGCGAGGGGCAGCGCTACTCGGTGACCCGGATCTACGGCCGGGCGGACCATTACTGGGAAGGGGTCAGCAGCTACACCAACCTGGGGTCGGTGGAGCATTTCCGGGAGTTCATCGGCTCGATCAGCGCGGAGCAGCGGGAGTTGTTCCGGTTACCCCCGGCAGGGCACTCGTATTACGACGCCGAGACCCTGGCGGCGCTGGAGGAGCAGTACCCGGGGTGGAACGCGGGCGGGGAGTACAGGTAGTGCGGGCGGGTGTCTTAGCTGATTGTTACGGTTGGTGATTGTGCAGGGTTATTGCGGTACTGCTGAAAGACCCGGTCAAGCATTCCATTGTATAAAGCGCAACAAGCGCAACGCAAGGCCAGAATGGCGTTGCTGTTTTCCTTATACCACCAGGCGCCGGATCGTTTCAGACGAACATGGCCGATGAAGCGATGCGCGGATTCGATCGCACCCGAGCCGATCGGGTATCCCCCCTTGCGATGGCTGCCGAAATCGACTTGGTGCAGTCGCTTTTGCAGGTAGGTCAAGGCCGTGGAGATGGCCTCTTCGGCCTCTTCGGAGACCGGCTGCATGCGCTGCAGACCCCAGACCACGCCGGTGCCCTCGCCGCAGAACAGGCGCGCCAGACTCGCTTCCAGCCAATGGGCAGCACGCGCCGCATCGGCCCCGTATTGGGCCTCGGCCGCCGCGTGCAGGTAGCTGCTGCATCTGACGGGCGCTCGGGAACAGCTCTTCCACCCATTTCCAGATCCACGGTGCGCCATCCCCGATGGCACACAGGCGCACCTGGTCCTCCGGGATCAGCCCCGCCTCCTTGACTTGGCGCAAGGCCGCGCCGAAGGCTTGCTCGTCGCCCATCTGGTGCCAGGAGATCAGCTGCTCGATGCGCTCGTCGTCTACCAGGTAGAAGCGGAAGCCCTTGGCTTGGTGGTATTGCCCCTTCCAGCGGCTTCGCCGAGCCCGGCTCTTCTGGCGCCCCGGCCAGGTGCCTTTGCCGGTCTCGGGACGACTGGGCACGTAGACGGTTACCGCTCTCTTGCGCACCGCCTTAGCGATCCGGCGCAGATCATCCCGGTATGGCAGCGGTGGTCGGGCTTTTGATTTCCGTACGTCGATTTCCCATTCATGGTCGGAGGAGTTGGAGAGATCGAGCTGTATACGGGCCAACTTGTAGTGCTCTTCCTTCATGAAGCCCAGCCCAAGCCAGTCGCCCGGCAGAAGCAGCCGTCGGTTCCGGTAGACATAGAAGCCCTGCTGGGCGTTCCATCCAGCAGGTCCTCCAGCCGAGCGATGTTTTTCTCCACTGAGGCGGGAATGGTGTGGGAGCACGAAGGGATTGACTGATACCCCAGCTTCGGGTGGACCCAACGTTTCGGATGAAAGCCGCTGCGTTGCCTTTTCATCCGCAAGGAAGGGATCCCATGCCTTGATCTGCCGGTCATTGAGCCAGATTGATACAGAATTCCGCTCTGCCATGAAGCGATGGAACACCATAGCGACATGCGCCTCGACCCCTCTGAGCGTGTCGTGGAACTGTCGCCGAGCCCGCACATTGTCAACCCCAGCGTCGCCGACCAGTCTGTCAAGTTTGTTCCAAACAACAAGGGTTCCGTGCCCTAACTGAGACAGCCGCTCGACATCGCGTCCGGCGGTGGACTCAACCGGGACATTCAGTAGCTGCCAGTCACCGGTAGAAGCCAGGTGGTCCAGATCCCAACGTCTGGTGTGTATGGCATTCCCCTTCGCAGTCTGGGTGACAACGGTCAGCGACCTCGACTGCGAGATCGACGCAGTCTTGAGCCCCAGGCCATAGCGCCCCAGGTCAGAGGGTTCCCGCGCCTCGCGCGGGCTCCGGGAGCCGATCCTCATCGCGTCGATCAGCTCCGCCTCCGACATCCCGGAACCGTCGTCCAGAATGGAGGCCCAGGAGTCAGCTCCCGACCAGTGGAAGTTCAGCCAGATGTTATGTGCTCCGGCGGCAATGCTGTTGTCGATGAGGTCGGATACCGCATCCGGAAGAGAGTAACCGGTTGCCCTCAGCGACTCCATCAGCACATCGGCCCGGGGAGCTACTACATCATATGCCCCTTGAGGCGGAGCACTTGAGAGACCCCCCCCCAGCCCGTTTTTCCAAAGAGGGTGGAGGTCGGTTTGTTACAGGTGATCGCCGAGATTTCTTAACCATCTTCGCTACGAACTCTGTTTTTGGGATCCATAACAGCCGGTAAGACTGGTAAACTCGGTGCTGGCCTTGTAGCTCTCAAGGTAGATTGCCGAACCAAAGCCATGGAAAGCCTCCCGTGTCGGCACTGCTATCAGCTCCCGTTAGTCCGTCGTTGGAAGAGATCGCCTTACGGCCACCGTCGCCACAATGTTATGTGGAGGAGGAGTTCCAATGGCTACGTCCGATTAGATGTAGCCCGGAGAGGTGAGCATTTCCACCTCGTCGCTCAGCCGTTCGAGGACGTGATCGGGGTAGATGGACATGCGCTGGAACGGCAGGTTGTCGCGCCCGATCGCCGGCATGTAGTTGAAGAAGACCGAGCGCCTGACCGAGTCGTTGGTGACCGGATAGGCGTTGTGGGTCATCCCCTCCGAGAAGACGACGACGTCCCCCGGTGCGGCCAGCACCGGCACCGCCATCCGGTTGCTGCTCGCGTCGGCCATGTCGAAGGGACAGGGGAAGTTCGCCTTGTGGCTGCCCGGGATCGCGGCGAAGGGGCCGTTCTCCACGCGGGTCATGTCGGAGAGGATCACCACGCTCT
>JAPOZF010000277.1:6844-8687 GCA_026706165.1 Gemmatimonadota bacterium | reverse complement strand
GAGGTAGTCCGTAGCCGTGGACCGTACCGTTGGCTCGAGGGCGTTGAGTCGGCGCAGGTCTTCCTCAAAAGCGCGGGTGTAGTAATCCGCCACCCACCAGGCGCTCTTTCCGGTACGTCGAGCTCCCCGCTCCATCTTGTCCTCGCCGGTGTCCGCATCCGAGGTCAGATGGCCCACATCCGTAATGTTCATGACATGGTGAACTTCGTGGCCGTTGTGCTCCAGCACTCGCCTGAGCACGTCCTCGAATACGTAGGTCCTCAGGTTGCCGATGTGGGCGTAGTCGTAGACGGTGGGGCCGCAGGCGTACAGTCCGACGCGCGCCCCGAGGGGTTCGAAAGCCCGCTCGCTTCGGGAGTAGGAATCGTAGAGTCTCAGTTCCACAGGGGATCTTCACCTTCACGCATGCAGATCGCCTCCTCGTTCATCACTGGGAATTCTCATTCCGCCTGAGTGCCCGTCGATCGCCGCTGCACATAGCTGAGGGCAGCGCGAGCGAGCAGCCCGGACCGCGTCTCCCCTTCCCGGGCGGCTGCCTCGTCCACGATCGCCAGCACCAGGGCCGGCACGGTGATGTTGGTCCGTTTTGCCTTGCTCGACAGCTTGGAGATGTCGACTGCGACCAGCGCCCAGATCCCATCCCTGTCCTCGTTGGCCTCGTGTACCTCCAGCGGCGCCTGCTCGGGGATCTGCTCGCCGTCCATGAGCAATCCCTCGATGTGGCAGGCTACCGCCTCGTGAGCGGATTCGATAGCCTCTTCGAGTGTATCTCCGGCCGAGAAGCAGCCGGGCAGATCCGGCACGGTGACTCCATATCCGCTCTCTTCGTCTTTGTGAATCACAGCTGGAAAACGCATCGGCGATCCTCCGGAATGAAACGCTCTTGACATTGCATGTTCCGCATAATCAGCTTGCGCAAAAGCCACAAGAAGAGAGGTCGGAGATAATGTCCAAACCCAAGCGTGAAATCGCTTACCCGTCAAAAGCGGTCTTTGGCGATTCAGGATGAGTCGTTGATCGCCGGGAGCGAGAACGGGATGGCGCCGGCATTGACAGGGAGATAAGGTCGTGAACGATACCGACTACCTGATGCAGAAGATGGCCAGGGCCTTCGAGATGAGGGAGGGGAGGAAGTTCAACGCCCTCGAGAGGCACTTCCTGACCGCGGCGGCGCACGGCGCCACCGACCTGAGCCACGCCAGCTGCGATGTCCCGCGAATGGAAGCCCTGCTGCGGGAGCGGCCGGCCCTGCTCGAATCGGTCGGTTCGGTCGCCCTGTCGATGGCGGCCTCCTATTTCGGCACCCTCGACGCGGTCCGCTTCCTGCTCGACCGCGGCATCCGCGAGTTCTACGACTGCGAGACCGGGCTCTACAGGAAGCACCAGCACGAGCCGGTGACCAAGTCGTTCTACCACGGGAACTTCGAGACCCTGCGCACCGTATTCGAGGCCGGCGTCAGCAATGCCTCCGTCATCAGCACGTCCCACGTCGGGTGGCCGGCGAACACCTCGCTGCTGTTCTGGGCGGTCGGCAGGCCGGTCGAGTACACGGAGTTCGCGCTCGCGTACGGCGCCGACCCGGAAGCGCCGTTCTCGGGCAACGGGGAGCGCGGCAACACCCCGCTCCAGGAAGCCGCGGCCCGTTTCGGCACCGACCGCTGGAACTCCGACGTCGCCGATACGGTCCGCGCCCTCCTCGGGCACGGGGCGCACTACGACATCTTCTCGGCGTGCGGCATGGATGACCTCGGGCGGGTGCGGGAGCTGGCCGGAGAGGATGCCGCGGTTGTCGCGCTCAAGGGGGAGGCGGACATGACCCCCCTGCACTGGGCGGCGCGCTCCG
>JAPOZF010000277.1:2389-6834 GCA_026706165.1 Gemmatimonadota bacterium | reverse complement strand
TCGAGCCGATGCCTGAAATGGCTGCTGCGGCGGGGAGCCGAAGTCGATGCCGGGACCGTCTCCGCCCGGACCCCGCTGCACTTGGCTGCCGAGAGGGGGAACGTCGAGGCGGTCTGGCAGCTGGCGGAGAACGGAGCCGGTCTCGACGCGCAGGACAGAAAAGGGCGCACCCCGCTCCACCGGGCCGCCTATGCGAGGGCAAAGTCGATGCGGCCGAGTTGCTCATAATCCTGGGGGCGGACAGGAAGCTGAAGACGAAGTCCGGGAAGCGGCCCCTGCAGGTGGCGCGGCTGGATTGCAGCCACCTGAAAGAGAGTTGAAGGCGGCTACCCTGCGGAGCTGAACCCGCGTTCGACCGGATCTATGGGATCAGCAGCAGTCCTTGGCGGCCGAAGAGACAGAGCGAGAGAACTCCGAAATAGAAGGTTTTCGCTCCTCTGGACCGCGCAGGAAACCCGGGTCGACCCGGTGGATGGGATCGGCCCCGGCCCCCGCGGCGAAAGGACAGCGAGAGAGCCCGAATCAAGAAGGTCTCGCGCCGCCCCCGGCCTCATCTACCTGAGGGTCGGTCGAGACCGATGGGAAACTACCGGGGAGGGGGGCAGTCGAGCCCGAGGGCCCTGACGATCTCAGCCAGGTCGAAGGCGGCGACGTTGCCGTCGTCGTGCACGGCGTAGAAGGCGCCGCGGCTGAAGGGGCCGAAGCCGCGTCCGGTGAGGGCGACGCCGTCGGTGTTGGCGGTGACAGCTCCTGAGAAGGCGCCCCGGCCGGCGAGACTCTCCCGGTCCAGCGCCAGGAAGCGGTTGTCCGCATCATCCTGGTCGGTGGCGAGCCAGTAGCCGCCGCCCTCCCCGCATTCCAGCAGCGCCACCCCTTCCGGTTCGTAGCGGAACAGGCCGGCTCCGGCCAGTTCTCCGGTGAAGCGCCCTTCGAGGTCGTAGACCTTGAGCACCCGTTCCGCCTCCTCGGCGACCAGCATCCGGCCGTGAAGGGGGTCCACCGCGACCGTCTCGACCTTCCTCAGACAGCCGGCTTCCGTGGTGTCGCCGAAGGCTCCGGCGTACTCCCCGGTCAGCCCGGCCTCGGTCACCTGCAGCCGGAACCGCCGCAGCCGCTCTCCCATCTCCGCGGCCGGGGCCGAGGCCGAGGTCGGCTCGTAGTTGTCGGTGACCCAGACATCCCAGCCGCCCTCGCCGGGGGCGGCGGCGATTCCGTAGGGCCGGCGCAGCACCTCGGCTCCGATCATGGCGGCCGGCTCGAAATCCGGCAGCGACAGGGCCTGCAGGCGGTGGTTGTCGCGCTCGACGACGACGGCGAAGTCCCCGATCACGGCGACGCCGTTGGGGCGCAGAAAGGTTCCCGCCCCGGTACCCGGGCCGCCGACCCGGCGGATCAGCTTTCCGTCGGCGGCGTCGTGCACGAGGAGTTGGTGCGTGGACTTGGCGGTCGACAGGAGCCAGTGGCGGTCTCCGGGGCCGTGCCAGACCGCCGGGGAGTCGACGTTGTAGGTTTCCCGGCGCTCGGTGAGAAAGCTCTCGGCGACGGTTACCGCCGCTTCCCGGGGCGGCGCCTGGGAAGACCGCGGGTCCCCCTGACACTGGCCGAGAAGCAGGGCCGCCCCCAGCCAGGGAGCGGCCCGGAACAGCCGCAGGCCGGAATTACAGCAGGTCAAACTTGAGCCCTGCGGAGAAGCGGCGGTCGTAGTACTCGGCCTGCATGGTGCGCTCCTTCACCCCCTGGTAGAAGCGCAGCGGCTGGTCGGTCAGGTTGCTCGCCTCGAAGAAGGCGCGCAGCTGCGGTGTGATCCGGTAGGAGCCGTTGAGGTCGACGTGGGTGGCCGTGTCGTAGTAGCGGTCGTAGAAAGCCGACTCGCCGATCTCCCCCTCGCCGGCGTCGAGGTGGGCGGCGGCGTAATTGACGGAGAGCCGCAGCGAGAGGGCGGACATGTCGTACGACAGGGAGCCGTTGAAGGAGTGGGGGGCCGACCCGGGAAGCGGAAGGTCCTCCTCTTTCCGGCCCTCCACCGGAAGCCCCTCCACGCTGGAGCGGGTCCAGGTGTAGTTGGTGTAGAGGCCGATGCCGCGCCAGACCGACGGCAGGAAGTCGAGCTGCCGCTGGAAGGCGAACTCGAAGCCGGAGACCGAGGCGCTGCTGCCGTTGAGCGGATGCACGTAGTCGGCGAACAGGCGGTCGCTGACCGGGTCGGCGTAATCCTTCGATGCGTACTTGAAGATGAAGTCGCTGAGGTCCTTGTAGAACAGCCCCGCCGAGACCAGGCCGACCGTCGAGAAGTAGCGCTCGGCCATGAGGTCGAAGTTCATCGACGTGGTCGGATCGAGAGCGGGGTTTCCCTCGAACAGCTCCTCGTCCTCGATCAGCACCTCGCGGTAGGGCACCAGGTCGTAGTAGTTGGGCCGCGCCAGGGTGTTGGTCCAGGCGAAGCGGAGCGCGGTGGCGTCGTCGAGGCGGTAGCGGGCGTGCAGTCCTGGAAGCAGGTGCGTGTAGCCGTCGTCCCCGGTCACCGGGCGCGTGGAGATCTCCTCGTCGGCGTCCGGGTCGACGAACAGCTCGTTGCCGGTGTACTCGATGCGGGTGTCCTCGACGCGCAGCCCGAGCAGCAGGTCGAGCCGGGGACCGAGCGCCTGCTCGACCATCAGGTAGCCGCCGGTCACCGTCTCCCGGGCCTCGTAGTTGCCCGCCGCGTACTCCTCGGGCAGGTCGCTGCGCTCGAATTGTTCCGGGTCGTCGAGAGCGAGGCCGCCGAGGAATTCCTCGGTCACGAACTCCCCGGCAAGGTAGTCGCCGGCGAGGAAACCGGTATCCGAGTAGTCCCTGAGGGCAACCGTCCCGAGGGAGGCGAAGGCGTCCTGGTCGAGGGGCTCGTACTCGAAGAAATCGTTTTCCCGCAGCTTCTCCTTGCCGCGGTAGCGGAAGCCGAACTGCACGCGGTTGCCGCTATCTCCCTGCAGCCAGGGGAAGGAGAAATCGACCCGGGCGTTGAGGTCCTCCTCCTCGGTGAACTGGTTCTCCTCGGTGATCTCGTGGAGCTCGAACTCCGACAGGGCGATCGCCGCTTCGTCGGCGGCCGACCAGCCAGGCCTCTCCGGGTCGCCGATGTCGGGCCGCACCCCTACGTCCCTCACCCGGTACTGGATGTAGCGCTCATCCGGCCGCTCTTCGGAGGCCCTGGCGTACGTCGCCGACCAGTCGACCTCGAAGGCGGTGCCCAGAAGATGCTCCCCCCCGACGGTCATGCTGGCGGTCGCCTGGTCCTCGAGGCGGGCGTCGCCGATGTCGCTGCTGCCCCCCTTGGTCTGGCGCCGGATCTGCCCCTCCGGGGTCACCCCGCCTTCGGGAAGCTCGAGGTCCCTGACGGTCAGGCGGTAGCGGTTCTCGTAGTCGTCCCGCTGGTTGAACATCGCGCTGAGGAAGAGCTCGTTGCGGTCGTCGAGCCGGTAGTCGAGGGCGCCGCTGAAGCTGCTGCGGACGCGGTCGACGTCGTACTTGCGAAGCTGGAACTCCGACATGTAGACGGCGCCGTCCTCCTCTTCCCACTCAGCCTCGATGTTGTCGGAGCCGAGTTTGTGGTTGTGGTAGGAGGCGCTGACGATGGCGCCGAGCCTGCCGTCGAGGAAGCGGCTGCCCGCCACCACGGAGGAGATTCCCATCGGCTGTCCGGAGAGGAAGTTGAACCCGCTTCCCAGGGTCCCTGAAAGGCGTTGGCTGCCGGGGGCCGCGCGGGTGACGAGATTGACCGCGCCGCCGATGGCGTCGGCGTCCATGTCGGGAGTGAGCGCCTTGTTGACCTCGATGGTCTGGATCATGTCCGCGGGCACGAGGTCGAGCTGCACCGCCCGCACCTCGCCTTCCGCGGAGGGGACGCGCTCGCCGTTGAGCGTGATCGAGTTGAGGCGGGCCTCGGTGCCGCGGATCAGCCCGAAGCGGGCTTCCCCCTGGTCGTTGGCGACGACGATGCCGGGAATCCGCTTGATGGCGTCGCCGATGTTGGCGTCGGGGAACCGGCCCACCTGATCCGCGGCGACGACGTTGGTGATGTTCGGACTCTGCTTCTGCTGGTTGAGGGCGCGGGCCTGGCCCTGCAGGCGCTCGCTGACGATGACGATCTCGTCGGCGACTATCACCCCGGGGGTGAGCTCGATTTCCAGGGAGGCGACCCGCGATCCCGACACGGTTACCGGGGCGGCCGCGGGTGTGTAGCCGATGTAGGTGACGGTGATCTCGTGATCCCCGGGAGCGGCGCCGGTGAACTTGAAGCGGCCGTCCCGGTCGCTGACGGCGCCCGGTTCCCCGCCGTTGAGCATGACGTGGGCTCCCGGCAGCGGGAACCCGGAACCGGCGTCGACGATCCTGCCGCTGACGATGCCGCTGGCGGCACCGGCGGTCGTCGAGGCCGCCAGCATCAGCAGGGCAGGCAGAACAGTTCG
>JAPOZF010000277.1:0-2379 GCA_026706165.1 Gemmatimonadota bacterium | reverse complement strand
ACATTCCTCTTTTCCGTTTCGATGAGGACGGTGAAATCCGTTCTCATTAAAGGAAACCCCGCAGTGTCCCCGGACGGTGACGCCGAGGTTACGGAACTGGCGAGGAATTGTAACGGAACTGTTACGACGCCGGCGGGGCCAAGGCCGCTTCCCGCGGATTACGTCCCCCGGATAACTTGAAACCGCCCTGAGCCGGGATGCATCGGCGGCCGGATTCACGCGGAGGTGCCCGCGCGGCGCTACAGGGTGAGGAGGGCGTCGACCGAGACCGCTTGCAACGGGATGAACCGGCGGCCGGATTGACGCGGGAACTGCCCGGGCAGGCGCTACAGGGTGAGCAGGGCGTCGTCGGCGACCGCCCGCAACGGAGTGAAGTCGCGGTTGTTGTGGTACCAATCCCGCGCGCTGCCGGTGCAGGCATTGCTGACGGCGTTGTAGATCAGGTACAGAATCGCCCGCCGCCAGGGGGAGACGTTGTCCGCCGAGCCGTGGATGATGTTGCAGTGGACGAAGCAGACGGAGCCGGCAGGGCCGACCAGCGGCTCGATGCCGTGCTCCCCGGCGAGGCGCCCGAACTCCTCGCGGCCGATGTGATGGAGCTCGTACTCCTTGCCCACGGAGTCCTCGTGCGGCTGCGAGTCGAGCAGGCCGCGGCGGTGCGAGCCGGGCAGGATCAGCAGCGGGGATCTGGCCACCGTGCAGTCGTCGACGAAGACCGCGGCCATGATGCAGCGCGGTTCCGGCATGCCGTCGATGCTGTGCCAGGGCGGGAAATCCTGGTGCCAGGTCCAGGAGGCCCCGGAGCCGAACCCCTGCTTGGGGTTGAGGCGGCTCTGGTGCAGGTACACCTCGTCCTGCAGCAGCCGGCGCACCGGGTTCAGCAGCCGCGGCAGCAGGGGGAGGCGCCGGAACGGCTCCGAGTAGATGTGGGCCCCGAAGGCGAGGCGGGCGGCGGTGGGGTCCTCCTGCTCGCGCACGATCTCGGGCCCCTGGCGCGCCAGTATCTCCGGGACCGCCGCCTGCAGCGGAGCCGTCTCGGCGGCCGACAGCAGCCCGGGGAAGAAGAGATACCCCCGGTCATCGAACGCCGCTGCCTGCGAGTCGCTCAGCTCCAAAGGATTTCTCCTCAGCCGATGTCGAGCGCCGCCTCGAGGGCGGGGCCGCCGTCGCCGGAGAAGCCGCGCTCGCCGCTGCCGGCCACCGTGGAGATCAGGCCGCTCTTCGCGTCGACGCGGCGGATTCTCCGGTTGCCGCTGTCCTTGACGTAGATGTTCCCCGCCGGATCGATCGCCATGCTGTAGCAGTGGTCGAGCTGCGCACGGTCCGCCGGTCCGCCGTCTCCGGAGAAGCCGCTGCTTCCGGTCCCGGCCACCCGGTGCAGCAGGCCGCTGCCGAGGTCGAGGCGGAAGATGCTGGAGTTGTTGCCGTCGACGAGGTAGACCTGGCCGCCGCGCACGCGGATGTCCCGGGGGCGTCCGAACTTCGCCTCGACAGCGGGGATGCCGGTTTCCGTCGGCCCCATCCCGCCGCAGCCGGCGACGGTGTGCAGGATCCCGGTTGTCGCCTCGAGGCAACGGAAGCGCAGGTTGTCGGTGTCGACGATGTAGAGGTCGCCGTTGGCGGCGACGTCGACGGCGAGGGGGGCGTACAGCTTCGACTCCAGCGCCGGCTGGCCTTCCCCGGAGTACCCCTCCTCCCCGGTCCCGGCGCAGGTGGTGATGACCCCGGTCGCCGCGTCCACCCGGCGAATGCGGTGATTGCGCGTGTCGGCGATGTAGAAATTGCCGTCCCTGTCGAAGCGGCATCCGTGCGGCACCGCCAGGCTGGCCAGAATGGCGGGCCCGCCGTCCCCCGCGAAGGCCTCCTCGCCGTTGCCGGCGGCCGTGGTGATGACGCCGCTCGCCGCGTCGATGCGGCGCACCCGGTTCTGGTGGGCGTCGGTGACGTAGAGATGGCCGAGGCCGTCGAGGGCGACGCGCATCGGGTGGGTGGAGAAGGCAGCCGCGGCGGCGGGTCCGCCGTCCCCGGCGGGGCGGGCCCCCATCTCGGGCGGGCGGCCGCCGGCGACCGTGGCGATGATCCCGGTGGCGAGATCGACGGCGCGCACGCTGTGGTTGCCCACGTCGGTGAAGTAGAGTGTTTCCGCGGATGCGTCCATCGGTCAGGGGGTTCCGGGAATGGCAGGAGGGTTCGGTGTTCGTCGTTCAGGCAGCGACAGGATCGCTGACTTCAACTGCAAGGCGCAGACCCAGTTCCTGAAGAACGGCGGTCAAGCAGAGAGAAGCGAATCTCAGATCCTCGAGGGCCATGCAAAAGGGCGCCGGCCGTCGTGCCCGTACGTGAAGAGCGCTGTCCGCCTCGGTGACTCAGCCTCCCAGC
>JAPOZF010000433.1:4252-8704 GCA_026706165.1 Gemmatimonadota bacterium | reverse complement strand
CGCTTGTATTGCGGCGGGGCTCGGGGGTGTCCTCAGGTCGGGGCAGCCCGGGTTGGCCGGCACAACTGGCAGTGCGACTTTAGCGGGCCCTTTGTCGAAATAAGAAACAGGCGTACCAACCGCATTGAGACAGGCGCGGTCAAGCACGGGCGCAGCGCGAGGAGGGGATCTGGTTTCGCTTGCGAAGAGACTGAGCCAGCCTGCGCGGCCGGTTCAACGACAGGACGAGGCAGATCGATGAAGCTGAAGGAATCGCTGGAGCTGGGGGGGCGCCACCTGCTCGGGTGGCTCGACCCGGAAAGGAACTGGCTGCCCACCGGAAGCTGGGCGATCACCCACGACCTCGGGCGCTGGTGGGATGCCATGCTGCGCCTCGAGGACGCGACCGGGTTCGAGATTCCCGGGCACATGGAAGGGGCGAGCCTGGCCAACCTGCACTGGCTCACCGACAACCCGGACGGACTGCTCTGGGTTCCGCCCGGTCTCGACTGGCACCCGGTCAAGTTCGAGTTCCACAGCCTGCGCGAGGGGATCCTGACCTTCGCGGCCCTGGCGAAGTTCCGCGGCAGCGCCTGGGCCCGCCGCGCCGGCCGCCGCTACCTCGAAAGCATCGACAAGGGCCTGGCCCCGGATTTCTCCTGGGACGTCTCGAAGTTCGAATACGCCCGCCATTTCCACGACGCGGCGAACCAGGACACCCGGCACACCCCCGAAAACGAGAACCGGTTCCAGAAGACAGTGAGCCACGGCCGCTGCATCGAGGCGCTGGTATGGTACTTCCGCTGGACGGGAGACGACCTCGCCCTCGAGCTCGCCGAGCGCCTGGCGCGGTTCCACCTGGACTACGCGGTCGCCGCCGACGGCCGCATCCCGGGTTACCTGATCGCGGCCGACAGCGCCCCGGGGGACCGCCAGTCCCACCTGTACACCCTGTGCGGGCTGTTGCTGTTCGGCCTGCTGACGCGCCAGTCGCGCTACGTCGACGCCGTGGTCAGAACCTGGGAGGTCGGGGTGCCGGAGATCGTCAACGAGTGCGGGTGGGTCGCCCACGACCTCGGGGTTCTGCGCTTCCCCGACAGGACCGGGAACCCGCTGGCAAACACCGAATCGACCGGGGCCGCGGCCCGCCTCGCCCTGTGGATGGCGATGCACACCGGCAGGGCGGAGTGCTACGACGACGTCGAGCGCCTGGTGCGGGCGCGGCTGTTTCCCGGGCAGACCACCGAAGCGGACCGCCGCGGCAATCCCGGGATCGAGATAACCGATAAGGCGATCGGCGGCTGGGGGGCGAACGACTACCCGCACGCCGGCAAGGGGTTCAACCCGAGCGGCACCGCGGAAGTCGTGCACACCTTCAGCGCCATCTGCCGGAACGTCATCTCGCGTCAGGATGCGGGGCTGTTCGTCAACATGCATTTCGACTGCGACGGGCCCGAGGCCGAGGTCGCGGTAGCGCGCGGCCGCGAGGCCGTGGTGACGGTCACCCCCCGGGTCGAGGACCACCTCTTCGTGCGCGTTCCCGGGTGGGCGGACCGGGTGCGCCTGTCGGTCGACGGCGAACCGGTGGAGGCGGGAATGACCGGGCCCTGGGCCTGCGTCCCGCGGCAGAGGCTGAAGCGGGGAAGCCGGGTGGTGCTGCGCTACGGGCTGCCTGAGAGGCGCACCTCGGAGACCATGCCGGCCGGGGACACCTGCGAGTTCGCCTGGAGGGGGGACGAGATCGTCGGGGTGGCGCCGAACGACAAACCGCTGCCGTTCTACCCGACGCTGGTTCAGTAGAGACCGGGGCGCCCCACCGGACCTCATGCCCGGGGACTGAAAGGGAGCACCTTCCGGGGAGTGCCCGGTGCCCGGGACATTCAGCCCGAAAACCCCTCCCGGACCATTTCCGGGCGCCAGGCGGTAAATCAGTGGGCGACCGAGCCGTCGGCGTGAAAGAAGCCGCCGATTTTCACCGGCTCGAAGGGGATTTCCGCGCACGCCCTTTCGTCGATTTCGACGCCGAGGCCGGGGCGTTCCCGTATCTCGCGGAAGCCCCCTTCCTCGGCGAACGGCTCGTCGACCAGCTCGGCGGCAATCCCGAGGTCCCGCTGCGACTCCATGAAGGCGTAGTTGGGAATGGCCGCGGCCAGATGGGCGAAGGCGGCTCCGTTGACGGGGCTGCCCATCAGGTGGGGGAACAGCTGCACGAGGGCGGACTCCGCCAACGCGGCGATCTTCTTCACCTGCGTTAAGCCGCCGGCCAGCGACAGGTCCGCCCGGATAAAGCTGGCGACCTTTCTGTCTATGAGCTCCTTGAACTGAAAGAAGCTGTAGCTGCGCTCGCCCACCGCCAGCGGAATGTCTATGTGGGCGGCGACGTACTCGAGGGCTTCCTCGCTCTCGGGGACCAGCGGGTCCTCGTAGAACTTGAGCCGGAACGGCCTCAGCTCGGCGGCGAGAGTGATCGCCTCGTCCGGCCTGAGGTTGCGGTGGATCTCCACCCCGAGATCGACGCGGTCCCCGGCAGCCTCGCGCGCCGCCGCGACCATGGCGACGGCGTCGTCGACGACCTCGGCCGAGGTCCGCTGCTCGAAGCCGGGAAAGAAGGGACCGAGCCGCAGGGTGGTGTAGCCGTCGGCGACCGCCTGCCGCGCCGACTCGCCGACCTCCTCGAGGGTGGACCCGCCGATGCCGCCGAACACCGCGACCTTGTCGCGGCACCTGCCTCCGAGAAGCTGGTAGACCGGCAGCCCGGCCTCCTTGCCGAGGATGTCCCAGAGGGCGACGTCGATGGCGCTGAGAGCGGCGCTCAGCACCGATCCGGCGAAGTGGGCGCTGCGCGAGACCGTCTGGAAATGGTGCTCGATCCGGCGCGGGTCCCTGCCGACGAAATACTCAGCCAGCTCCTCGATCGCCGCGGCGACGACCGGGTGGTGGGCCCACAGGCCGGCCTCGCCGTTGCCGACGAGGTCCCTGTCGGTGTACACGCGAACCAGCAGGCAGCGGCCGGTCAGGAAGCTCTTGATGCGGGTGATCTTCATGCGGGACAACCGCGGGTGCTTTGGGGTTTGGGACAGCAGCGGGGTGCCGATGGTACGGATCGATCAGGGGTGCTGCAAGCAAGGGTCCATCCGTTGCAGGTCGTCCGGGAGTTGCAGAGTTCGATGCAACCAGTGAGGCGCCCGACACGGGGTTTGGCGTCTCGCGTCCATCGCCTGCCGAGTCTACGGAACCCACTCAATGCATTTTGACCTTCGACTCCCGGCAGTCGCCATTGTGGTGGGAATATTACCCCGCCGGCGATGTGGAGGACGAGGAGGCCTGGCAGGGCTACGGCGGGTTCACAAGGATGGACTGAGCGGAATGCAGCAATGTGCGATTGCATCACCAACTGCGTACAATATGCCTCCATTAATGCCAGCAAAGGAGGACGCCAATGCAGACCACTGTCAGAGGGATTCCATCGGATCTCGAACACCACCTTCGAGAACGGGCCCGCGCGTCGGGCGAGAGCCTGAATCGAACCCTCATCCGCCTGCTGCGGGAAGCCGTGGGCATGAATCCGACCCGCAAGAAGAGGGACCTGTCGGCCCTTGTCGGCACCTGGAGCCAGGAGGAGGCCGATGAGTTCGACCGCGAGGTCCGCGGTTGCGGGGGGCCACCCCCAGGGCCACTTCCACATGATCGCCGAGGAGTCGCGCGGTCTTGACAAGGCACCATACCGACGTACACTCCATGCCCGGCACCACCACCGAGGGAGTGAAATGACCCAGACGACCACAGCCAAAAGCGAGCGCTTCAATCTTCGCCTCAACCTGGAGGCCAAGATGCGGATCGAGCAGGCGGCCAGCTTCGAGGGGAAGACCGCGAGCAGCTTCATTCTGTCCAGTGCTCTGGCCCAGGCGGAGCAGACGATCCGGAAGCACGAGTCGATGGTGCTGAAACGCCGGGATGCAGAGGTGTTCTTCGATGCGCTCCTTCAGCCGCCGCGAATGAATCCCAGGCTGGCAGCGGCACTGAAGGAGCATGATCGCCGCGTCTCCCCGGAGTGACGCCCTCCACCAAACTTACCATCGCGCCCCTGGCAAAACGCCATGACCGAGCGGGGTTCTCGTGCGGGGTCGAGGCCCTCGACACCTACCTCCGGACCCGTGCCGGCCAGGACCAGCGGCGGCGCGTCGCTCGGGTGTTCGTGTGCTGTGGGGAAGACTCTGAGGCGGTTTTCGGCTACTACACCCTGAGCTCTCTGGCGATCGAGTTGAGGGATCTGCCCGTGGACAAGGCGCTCCGGTTGCCCCGCCATCCGGTTCCGGCCGCCCTGATCGGCCGTTTGGCGGTTTCCAGCGACCTCCAGGGGCAAGGCATAGGCCGGTTGCTCCTGGCGGACGCCGTCAAACGGGCGTTGGCGGTGAGTGAAGAGGTCGCCATCTATGCCCTGGTCGTCGATGCCAAGGACGAGCGGGCCTCAGG
>JAPOZF010000433.1:3232-4242 GCA_026706165.1 Gemmatimonadota bacterium | reverse complement strand
AGGGTTTTACCGGGCTTTCGGTTTCAGGCCATTGGTGGAACAGCGAAACCGGCTCTTCCTGCCACTCGGGTCGGTGGCCTCCCGTTCTGACAGGGGTTGAAGCCGATTTCCAAGCGTCGGTAAACCATGGCGGATTCCTTCTACAATAAGAGCATAATCACCACCGGTGCTTCCTCCGGGTTGGGGGCCGCCCTCGCCCTGGAGCTCGCCCGCCGCGGAGCGAACCTGACGCTGTTCTCGCCCGAGGCGGAGCAGCAGGAAGAGGTGGCCTCCCGCTGCCGCCGGCTGGGGGCCGAGGCGGTCTCCGTGATCGGCGACGTCACCAAAGCCGAGGACTGCAAACGGCTTGTCGACGAGTGCGCCGGCCGCTTCGGCACGGTCGACTACCTGGTGGCCAACGCCGGCATCAGCATGTGGACCTCCTTCGAGGAGGTCGAGGACCTCGAGATCTTCCGCCGCCTCGCCGAGGTCAACTACCTCGGCGCCGTCAACTGCATCTACCACGCCCTGCCCCACCTCAAGAGCAGCCGCGGCATGATCGTGGCCATCACCTCGATCCAGGCGAGGATCGGGGTGCCGCAGCACACCGGGTACGTCGCCTCCAAGCACGCCCTGCAGGGGTTCTGCCAGGCCCTGCGCCTGGAGCTGAAGGATGCGGGGGTCGACATCCTGACGGTGCTGCCGCACTGGATCTCCGGGACCGACCTGCGCAGGAGGGCGGTCGGCAAGGACGGCGGCGACGTGGGACGGGCGGCGCGCAAGCACAGCCGGGACGCGATCCCGGTCGAGGAGGCCTGCCGCGCCATCGTCAGGGCGATGGAGAAGCGGCAGCGGGAGCTGGTCATGCCGCCGAAGCTGAAGGCTCTGCTCTGGCTCAGCCTGCTCAGCCCCCGGCTCGCCGATGCCCTGATCGAGAGGGCGGTGAGCAGACAGCATAAGTAGGGTGGCGTTTACCGCGTGATGCCCCATAGAAAGGACCCGATGAGCATGGACGAGCTTTCACTCCTGAC
>JAPOZF010000433.1:0-3222 GCA_026706165.1 Gemmatimonadota bacterium | reverse complement strand
CTGAGCCTGCTCAGCCCCCGGCTCGCCGATGCCCTGATCGAGAGGGCGGTGAGAAGACAGCATTAGTGTTCTCTAAGGACCGAATGAGCATGGACGAGCTTTCACTCCTGACCGACGACCAGCTGCGGCACTTCATCGTCAACGGGTACGTGGTCGTGCGCCCGGACCTGCCCGCCGGCCTGCACGAGAGGATCTACGGCGAGACCGGGACGGTGTTCGAAAAGGAGGGCAACCCGGGCAACAACCTGCTGCCGAGGGTTCCGGCGGTGCATCAGATCCTCGACGCGCCCGAGGTCCGGGGAGCCCTGACCAGCATTCTCGGGGAGGGGTACTACGCGCAGCCGCACCGCCACTGCCACAACAACCCGCCCGGCAGCAAGGGGCAGAACCTGCACCAGGACGGCAGCAGCCGGTGGTCCCACCACACGCGCCGGATCCTGCTTTTCTACTACCCCCAGGACACCCCGGAGGATCTGGGCCCGACAGCAATCGTGCCCGGCAGCCATTTCTACGCCACAAAGGAAGGGGTGGCCGGGGTTGAAGAGCTGCCTCTGTGCGGAGAAGCCGGGACCGTGATCGTCGCCCACTACGACATCTTCCACCGGGGAACCCCGAACCGCAGCGACCGCCAGCGCTTCATGATGAAGTTCCTGTTCGCGCGCACCGCGGAGCCGCGGTCGCCGAGCTGGGGCAACGAGGGACCCGGCTGGCCGGAGGACGGCGGTCCGCTCCCCCTCGATCCACCCGGGGCCCCGGACCGGGAGATGTACCGGCACGTCTGGGACTGGCACTGCGGCAGGACGGCCAACGGCGCCCCCGGGAACGGGCAGGTTTCCCCGGATTCGGGGGAGCGGGTGCCGGAGCTTCTGGCCGAACTCGAAAGCGGCGGCGAGTCTGCAAGACTACGGGCGGCCTACGCCCTCAAAGGAGCAGGTCCGGACGCGGTTCCCGGGCTGACGCGGCTGTTGCGCGACGACTCGCAGGAGCTGCGCCGCAACGCCTGCCACGCCCTGAGCGCCATCGGGGAGGCCGCGGTCGAGCCCCTGATCGACTCGCTGCAGCGGGAGGCCGCGGCCGAGCACGAGCGCGCCGAAGCGGCCGAGACCCTGGGTGACATCGGCATGGCCGCGCGCCCGGCCATTCCGGCCCTGACGGGGCACCTGCGGGACGAGTCGGCCGGGGTCCGCGCCCTGGCCGCCGAAGCGCTCGGGACGATCGCACAGGAGGATTCCGCAGCGGCCCCGGCGCTGGCCTCGGCGCTCGGGGACGAGGAAGACCTGGTGCGCCGCAACGCCGCCTTCGCCTTGATCCGGCTGGGGCCGCACGCGGAGCCGGCGGTCCCCGCTCTGCGTGGCGTGCTCTACGACAGGGACCGGTACGTGCGCGGCGATGCCGCACAGGCCCTGCTGCGGATCGGCACCCGGCAGGCCTGGGAGGCGGTGATGCCGTTCCTCGAGACCTCGAGGTGGTGCCCCCTGACGACGAAGGAGAGCACCTACTAGGGCCGGTCAGGAATCCCATGCAATCTCCTGCGATCCATCCCGTCTGGCGGGGTTGCCTTCCCTCGCCGTCCACCCCCAGGTACGACCCGCACTTGGCGCATTGCGATCCGGGGGCCTCAGCGCCGGAATTTTCCAGTTATCCGTTGGACGCGACTCCAGGGCCGGTTCCGTCCGGGCTCGACATGCAAGTACGTATGGCGTTTTCGGGGCCGCGCCGGCCTTCCCCTCTCTTCGACCACCTATCTTGAACTTTCGTTCGTCTTCTCGCGGGCCCGTTGTAACGGACAGGATGCTGAGAACAGCCGTATACGCGGCTCTGGCCATCGGCCTGGCGCTGCCGCTTCACCCGGCATGCGCGCAGGGTGAGAACAGCAATCTCCGCATCGGGTTGTTGCTCGATTCCGCGCCCCGTGCAACCGATCCGGGAAGCGATCTGGATTTCCTCAGGGAGGAGATCCACAAGGTGCTGGGGGCCGGCAGGACGGTTCATTTCCTTCCGGAGCACCTGCGCTTCGGCACGGAACGCGCAGACTACCTGTCCCTGGCGAACGATCCCGCGGTCGACTTGGTCATTGCCGTGGGGCCGGCGAGTGCGGCGATGCTGGCCGCCCTGGGCGGTCTGCCCAAACCGACGATCGCCGTCGGGATCCTCGACGTCGAGCTGCAGCGGATGCCGCTGGCCGAGCCCGGCGTATCCGGGGTGCCCAACTTCACCTACGTCCTCGGCACCCATGCGATCGAAAAGGACCTGGAGGCATTCCACCGCATCCATCCCTTTTCGCACCTCGCCGTCATCGTCAGCGAGAACCTGAAGGACAGGCTGGATTTCGAGGGTTTCCTCCAACGCCTCGCCGCCCCGTACGGCGCCCGGGTTGAGCTGGTCTTCTGGGGGGCGGAAGCCCACCTCCCGGCGCTGAGCGACTCGGTCGACGCGGTGTACCTGACAATGGTCTTCGAGCGCGGACCCGAGGAGGTCGCCGCCCTGGCCGCGGCCATCGCCGGGCGCAGGCTGCCTTCCTTTGCCATGAGCCGGTCTTACGTGGATGCGGGGATAATGGCCTGTGTCGGCGACCGGAACGCCCGGGACCGGATCGTCCGCAGCCTTGCCCTTATCGTCGAGGGATTCGCCCTCGGGGAAGAGCTGGCGGCCATGCCCATCGAGCGCAATCTCGACGAGCAGTGGGTGCTGAACGCGGCAACGGTCCGGAAGATCGGCCTCGACCTCTCTTTCGAAACGCTGTTTTCCGCCCGCTTCCTCAAGGCCGACGAACCGGTCGGGGCCCGGCGCCTCAGTCTGGGGGAGATCATCGCCGAGGGCTTGCGGAGCAACCTCGACCTGCGCATCGAGAAGAGGAACGTCGATCTGGCCGCGCAGGAGATGCGGCGGGCAAGGTCCTCCCTGCTGCCTTCGGTGGAGACCTCGGCCACCCTGCTGCAGATCGACCCGGAGGCCGCCGACCGCGCTTTCGGCCAACAGCCGGAGCGGACCGGAAAGGGGACCGGCACCGTGCAGCAGGTGCTGTTCTCCGAGCCGGCCCTGGCCAACCTGGAGATCCAGCGCTACCTCGCCGAGGCCGCTCGCCACCGGGCCGACCTGGTGGCGCTCGACGTGGTGCTGAACCTGGCGACCGCCTACTTCGACATCCTGCTGGCCCGGACCTCGGGGCGGATCCAGGACGAGAACCTCGAGGCCTCGCGCCGCAACCTGAAGGTCGCCCGC
>JAPOZF010000497.1:8567-8779 GCA_026706165.1 Gemmatimonadota bacterium | reverse complement strand
GTAGAGAACGTTCCGCTGGTCGAACCTCGAAAGGAACAGGTCGACCCGGCCGTCGTTGTCGTAGTCCCCCCAGACCGCGCCTTTGACGAAGCCGACGTGGTCGAGACCGATGTCCCCCGCCACCTCGGCGAAAGCGCCCTCGCCGTTGTTCCGGTAGAGCTCGCAGGGGTATTCCCGGGACTTGGACTCGTTGGCGACGAACAGGTCCAGCC
>JAPOZF010000497.1:1110-8557 GCA_026706165.1 Gemmatimonadota bacterium | reverse complement strand
TGTCGTAATCCCCCCATGCGGCGGAGTGGCTCGGTGCAAAGCTGAGGATGCCGGCCCGCTCGGTCACGTCTTCGAACGAGCCCCCGAGGTTGCGGAGAAGCGAATTGGGGTACACCCCCAACTCCCCGAGCCAGGCTCCCCGGAGGACGAGCAGGTCGGGGCGGCCGTCGTTGTCGTAATCGGCGTGCTCGAGATTGATCCCCCCGGTCAGCCCGGTCAGGCCTGCGGCCCCGGTGCGGTCGGCGAAACGGCCGTCGGTCCGGTTCTCGAAATAGCGCAGCGGATCGGTCGGGCTCCAGGACGAGGTGGCCACGTCGAGGTAGCCGTCGCCGTTAAAGTCCTCGACGGCCGATCCTCCCGAGGTCGAAAGTTGGGCGACCTCCGCGCCCGGGGCGACGTCCGGGAAGCGTTCGATCTCGTACTCCGGCACGAAAACCGACGGCGGCACCAGCCATCGTGGGGGCACGCCTTCCGGGTACTCCCCCAGGGTCATGTACCCGATGTTCATGAGCCAGCGGGAGCTCAGGTCCCCGGGATCCTCTTCGAGGAGGTCGTGGTAGACCTCGACCGCGGCCCGCGATCCCCGCTGGAGACGGTGGATTCCGCGGCCCCGGATCGGAAGCAGGCAGGAGTCGATGGTGTGGTCGAGGATGCAGTTCTCCTGCTCGCCGATGCGCAGGTGCGAAATCGCCTTCAGCCGCCGCAGCTGGCGCTTGTTGCGGGGCGTCGAGTAGCGCGGGTCCCTCTCGAGTAGCCCCGTTATCCGGTCGACCTCCCGCACGGCGTCCTCGGACCGGCCGGCACGAAGCAGCTCGACGGCATACTGGACCTGGAACTCCAGCGGCGGCGTGTCCGCGGTGGCTGCGGTCATTCTCTCGATCAGCTCGACCCGCAGGTCGTTGCTGTAAGGAGTGTGCCTGAGTTCGGCGTCTTCCGCCAGGAGCTCGAGCCGCTTTGCCATGGGCAGGTTGGCATCGCGGGCGGAAACAGCTTGTGAGGGCCCGGTGGCGGGGGGACTTGGCGGCGAGTCGTCCGAGCACCCCCCGGCGAGGCAGGCCAGAACCAGGGGCGAGGCGGCCGACGGGACTCTCCGGACCTGAAGCGAAGGCGCCGAGGTTCCCGTTCCCCGGCAGCGGGGTCCAGCCTTTCTGTTGGCACCCTGGCGCATGGACGATCGACACCTCGGTAATGGGAGACGGAGGAACCGCCTGCCCCCCGGCCTCCCCCGGACTTCAGTCAACACGGCTTCCTGAGGTTCAATTCATACCTTTTCATGGATAGCTGGTCAATTTTGATCCAGCCGGCCGGCCTCACGCCGGCGCAATGTCGCCGCATACAGGATGCCCAGGATGAGATCGGTGCTCGAATTCGGCTTCGGCGCCGCCAGGACAGGTGAAATCAGCGGGGCGCTCGCCCTCTGCCTGGCGCTGGCCGGCTGCGGCGGCGAGCCGCCCCACTCTCCCGGGGAGGTCGCGACCTGGGAGATCATCCGCGACGACATCCTCGCGGCCAACTGCGCCGGCTGCCACGCCGCCGGGACCTCGTTCGCCCGCCAGTCCGGCCTCGTGCTGACGCCGGACGTCGCCTGGGAGCAGCTGTTCAACAGGGTCCCCAACAACCAGGCCGCCGCCGGCGACAACCTCCTTCTGGTCAGCGACCAGGGCCTCGCCGGTCTCTACCGCAGCTTCCTCTGGGAGAAGATCAACGCCCCCAACGAGGCCCACTTCTACGCCGACCACCCGTTCTACGGCGCCCTGATGCCGCCCGGGGGAAAGCCGCTGACCAACGGCGAGATCGAGTTCATCCGCCGCTGGATCGTCGCCGGCGCCCCGAGGGAGGGGGTGGTCGCAGATCCCGCCCTGCTCGAGGACGAGGAGCGCTGGGAGGCGCTGCCGTTCGCGCCGCTGCCGCCGCCGGCCCGGGGCATCCAGCTCCACCTCGGGCCGTTCGACGTCCCCACCGAGTACGAGCGCGAGTTCTTCTCCTACGACCCGCTCGACAACGACGAGGACATCTTCATCAGCCGCATCGAGATCGCCGCCAGCGAGGGCAGCCACCACTTCGGCCTCTACACCCTGCGGGAGAACATCCTCCCCGAGGCCTTCCCCGAGCCTTTCGTCTTCCGCGACATCCGCGACCGGGGGGGCTACATCCCGTTGAACATGGTGACCATGCCCTACCACGTGCCGATCGCGATCAGCCAGTGGCCCCGCGTCGATCTGCACTTTCCCCCGGGAGCGGCGCTACGCCTTCCCGCCGGGGAGGGACTCGATCTCGACAGCCACTACACGGCGAGCAGCGTCGAGGGGGCCAAGGGGGAGATCTACATCAACCTGCATACCCTCGATCCAGCCGAGGTCGAGAGGGAAGTCGAGATCTTCTCGCTGAGCAACAGCGACATCAGCCTGCCCCCGAAGCAGGTCACGACGCTGATCGACGAGCGGATCTTCGACGAGCGCCGCCTCGTTTTCCAGATGTTCTCCCACGCCCACCAGCACATGGTGGAGTTCCGCGCCGAGATGATCGGGGGGCCGCGCGACGGCGAGCTCGTGTACGTCTCCTACGACTGGGAGCATCCGCCCATCCTGAGGCTCGACACGCCGCTGGTGATCGAGGCGGGGCAGGGGCTGAGGCTCTCGGCGACCTACGACAACCAGACCGACCGCGAGTTGGGGTACGGCCTGCTCAGCGAGGACGAGATGATGATCTTCTACGGCTACTACACGACGGAGTAGCCGGCGCTCGCCGCGCTGCTACATGAAGGTCAGGATCTTCGCCTGCTCCCCGAGCAGCCAGAACAGGAACCCCCAGCCGCCGTTGACGCAGCACTCCCCGACGATCATCCCGAGGAAGAAGGGTTTGAGGCGCTGGAACATCGAGGCGCCCCAGTAGTGCAGGATGGTCAGCTTCAGCCCCCACGAGACCATCGCCGAAAACCAGATGTGGCCGGTGAGCCAGCCGACCCCGATGGCGAACCCGAGCGGGTGCAGCGGCCACCAGAACCAGCGCTGCTGGGCCCAGACCAGAAGCCCTTCGACGAACGCTCCGATCCCCTTGAACACCCAGCCCCTGAGGTCTGCCCCGGGCAGCTCGGTGATCGTGCGCGCCATGTTGGGCCACCCGTGGGCGCCGGCCCAGTCGATATGGTAGAGGTTGATGGCCCCGTAGGTGTAGCACATGCGCAGCACCATGAAGGCCGAGGCGCAGAAGCTGCAGGCGAGGGCGAGCATCAGCCCCCAGAACAGCAGCCTCTTCGACCCCTGCACCATCTCGGCGAGCTTGAGCCCGTGGGCGCAGGCGACCATCGGGGAGGTGCGCGATTCCCCCTGCCAGATGAAGGTGAAGTTCAGGGCGACGAGCCCCTTTGCGCCCAGCAGCGGCGCTCCCAGCGCCGATATGATGAAGTACGCCGGAACGATCGGACTGCGCACCGTGGCGACCCCGGCGGTGGACGCCGCCCGGGCGACGAGGATCCAGAAGACGAGGCTGATTCCCACCAGGACCGGCACCACCGGAAGCGGCACCCCCGAGCGCCACAGCCAAGCGCAGACGACGACGAGGCTGCCGGCGAAACCGAGCACCGCGGCGCGGTAACCGAGCATCTCTTCGCCGTCGTCGATCCCCTCGGCCGGGCGGATCAGCTTCAGGGCGACCTGCCGCAGGTGGGAGCGCGCCGTCCACAGGGCGAAGAGCACGAGCACGACCACGGCCCCCGTCGACTGATGGGTGAGGTCGGCGGGCTGGCTGAACTCGTAGGAGCTGAGCTTCTCGGTGCTGGCGATCCCGAGAATCCTGAAGATCCCCTCCTCGAGCTTGCAGAAGAGGTAGAAGAACCAGACGCTGAAGGTGATCTCGAGATTGGCGAGGTAGAAGAACCCGACCCAGGCGAAGCTGAAGGCGAAAACCAGGGAGACGCTGTTGCGGAACCAGCGGAACCCCTCGTGGAAGAAGGGGAAGTCGGGAACAGCGGGGAAGAAGTGATGGAGGCCGGCGCTGCTGAAGAAGATCACCGGCAGAGCGAAGCCGAGCCACATCGCCGGGTCCTTGAAGAAGGGGGCGATCCGCTGCGTGGGATCCTCACCTTTCTCGATCATGCTCTGGGGAAGCTGCATCATCGGATAGGTGAGGCGTTCGTGGACCGACCACTGGCGATGGAGGATGCTGCTCAGGCAGATCAGCATGAACCCGATCGCCATGATCAGGAGGAACCACCAGGCGAGCGGCTCGAGCCATGGCCCCCAGGGGATCGGGGCGCCCTTGGGGAGGCCCTCGTAATACAGGGAGATGGCGCGGGCGTCCTGGGGAACGATCCAGGAGGGGATGAGGTCGTGAAACAGCTCGGCGTAGCGGTTTTCGGTGGTGGCGTAGTAGTAGGGGTAGACCATGGTGCCGATCAGGAAGAACATCAGCCCCCAGGTCGGCAGGGTCACCGCCATCAGCAGCATGCAGTAGACGAGCACGAGGTCGGCGCGCGACAGCTCGAAGCGGCGTCCGATCAGGCTCACCAGCCCGTTGACGGCGAAGACGAGGATGAAGAAGAGGAAGATGGCCCCCTGCGAAGAGGGGTTGAACCCCATGCGCCAGTAGCGCAGCATCAGCCCGTACGGGGCCAGCACTCCTACGGCGAGGCTCAACCCGGTACCGATGGCGAGCCCGGTGAGACTGAACGGCGACCTCACCTCAGCCCTGGCCTTCCCGCACCCGCAGAATGCGGTTGGCCGGGACCTCCTCGAGAACCTGGCGGCGCCCGCCGGGCCAGACGATCTCGACGCGGGCGGCCTCGGATCTCCCGAGGCCGAAGTGCAGGCGCGGATCGTGGCTCGACAGGTAGCTAGCCCCCGACTGTCGCTCGCGCAGCATCCGCCGGCCTCCGGCGGTGACCGTCACCCGGGCCCCGAGGGCGTCGCGGTGCCCGGCCCCGACGAGCTCGAGGAGGAGCCAGTTGTTGCGGTTGCCCCCTTCGTTTACCAGCAGGGTCGGCGGGCCGGAGACGTTGGTCACCAGCAGGTCCTGGTCGCCGTCGTTGTCGCAGTCCCCGGCCGCGGCGGCGCGGCTGACGGCGACCACCTCGAGACCGGTCCCGAGGCGGGCCGAGGTCTCGGAGAAACCCCTTCCTCCGAGGTTGCGGAACACCTGGTTCGGCTGCGGGTAGCTGAGCTCCGGCTCGACCTCGGCGATGATGTCCATGACGTGGCCGTTGGCGACGAATAGGTCGAGGAAGCGGTCGTTGTCGTAGTCGAGAAACCGGGTGCCGAACCCCAGCGGCTTCAGGGAGGGGCCGGTGAGGCCGAAGCGCTCGGTCAGGTCGTGCAGCTCCCCCTGGCCGTCGTTGACGTAGAGGGTGTTGGTTTCATTGGTGAAGTTGGTGACGAACCGGTCCTGCCCGCCGTCGTTCTGCACGTCGCCGAAGTCGACGCCCATCCCCGCTTCGGCGAGTCCGTCCCGGTTGTAGCGCCCCCCCGAGTACAGCCCGACCTCGACGAAGCCGCCGGGCTGGTTCTCGTAGAGGAAGTTCATTGTTCCGTCGTTGGCGACGTAGACGTCGGTGTCGCCGTCGAGGTCGTAGTCCGACAGCGCCACCCCCAGGCCGCGCCAGCGGCATCACCCTGTCGGGGCGCGGCTGGCGCGGCTGACGTCGGTGAAGCGGCCGCCGTCGTTGCGGTAGAGGACGTCCTCGACCGGGTCGTAGGTGTCGGGGTCGCAGTAGGACCGGTGCTTTCCCTTCTTGCAGACCGGGTTTTCCCAGATGTCGAAGTCGACGTAGTTGACGACGAAGAGGTCGAGGTCGCCGTCGCCGTCGTAGTCGAGGAAGGCGCAGGCCGTGCCCCAGCGGGAGTCGCCGGCCCCGGCTTCGGCGGTGGCGTCGTCGAAGCGTCCCGATCCTTCCTCGTTGAGAAGCAGGCGGTTGCCCCCGGCGTTGGTTACGTAGAGATCCTGGTCGCCGTCGTTGTCCGCGTCGGCGGCGGCGACTCCCATGCCGTAGCCGCCCGGGGTCATCGGCGCCGGCCCCCGCGGTTGCGTCGGCGAAGCGGGGCGGTGGTTTCGCGCCGGGGTCGTCCGGGCCCGCGCCCGACAGGTTGCGGTAGAGCCGGTTCACCGGGGTGACGGCCGGCACCGTGTCGGTCAGCACCGAGCCGTTGACGAGGTAGATGTCGAGCCAGCCGTCGGCGTCGAAATCGAAGAAGGCGGCCCCCGAGCCGAAGGTCTCGTAGTAGTAGTAGTCCCCGGAAAAACCGTTGAAGTGCACGAAGTCGACCCCGGCCTCGGCCGCCGCGTCCCGGAAGGTCACCTCGATTCCGTCCGGCGGGCCGCTGTCTTTCCCGCATCCTGCCAGGGCGAGAAGGGCGCACAGCAGCGCCCGGGCTGGGCCGTGCGCGGCCATCGGCGAAAGCGCGGGGGAGCTCAGACGAACCCCCGCAGCAGGAGGCGCAGGCCGACGGCGACGAGAGCGGCCCAGTACAGCCAGCCGGCGACCCCCTCGAGCAGCTGCAGCAGCCGCAGCCCGCCGTTTGTCCGCCACCGCGATGCTCCCCCGAGATGGGCGAAGGCCGCAAGGCTGAGGATGAAACAGTCGCCGATGCCGGGGGTGGCTGCGCCGGGCTCCCCGGCAAGCCGGCCGCGCCCCAGCCAGTACAGAAGGGTGAACGATATCAGCAGGACGAAACCGGTTGCCCCCAGGCGGGCCAGGCTGTTTCCGTAGCGCGAGGTCGCGTTGAACAGCTCGAGCAGCCAGCGTCGCGGCGAGGTCCAGCCCAGGCTCGTGCGCATACGGTCCGTCCACTCCGCCACGGCGGCGTCGGCCTCGCGCTCGAGTCCCCGCTGCCGGAGGTGGTGGGCAACCCCGGCGTACTGCTCCGCAAGGGGGGCGGCCTGCGTGCTGTCGCGGGCGGCGATGCGGCCGCGGATATCCTCCCAGGACAGCCGCAGGTTGTCGAAGCGCGCCCCCTCCAGGAACACCCGCGGGGAGGCAGCGGCCGAATCGGCACCCCCTGTTGCCGTATATCCGGCGAGGTCGAGGGTGGAGAGAGAGGCGTCGTGCAGAATCAGGTCGCCGGAAAAAGCGGCGTTCAGGGACACCTGCGCGTCGGCGGCGGCGCCGGACAGGTCGAGGTCGGACCGGAAACGGCTGCCGGCGAAGGAGACGCCGCCGGCGAAGCGGGCCCCCGCGAACGCGCCCCCGCGAACGAAGGTTATGTCGCGGAACGAAGCGTGTCGGGAAAAGTCGGCGCCGTTGAAATGGACGCGCCTGCGGAAGCGCGCCTTGTCGAACCGGGCCGGTCCGTCGAAGCGGCAGTTGCGAAACAGCGTTTCCTCGCCGAAGCGCGTCCCCGCGAAAACCGCCTCGCCGAAGACCGCCTCCTTGAACGAGGCCTCGAGAGCGATGGCGGCGTCGGTGAAGCTGGCGGAAGCGGCGAACCTCGAGCGGTCGACATAGACGTCCTCGAAC
>JAPOZF010000497.1:0-1071 GCA_026706165.1 Gemmatimonadota bacterium | reverse complement strand
ACCTCGAGCGGTCGAAATAGACGTCCTCGAACTGCGCGTGGTCGAAGGAGGCGTCTCCTTCGAAACGGGCGTCGACGAAGGTCGCCGGGCCTGAGAAGCGGCTGAGCTCGAAGTCGGCGGCGCTGAGAACCGCCTTGTTGAAGCTGGTGTGCCGGCCGAAGCTGCAGCGCCGGAACAGGGCCGGTTGCTCGAACCTGGACTCGAGAAAGGAAGCCCCCTTCCGGAACTCGCAGCCCTCGAACAGGACCGGGCCCGAAAACGCCACCCTGTCGAGGGAGAAGCCGCCAAGAAATTGCACCCCCCGGAACCGGACTCTGCTCCTGACCGTGTCCAGGACGGCGAAGACCTGTCCGCGCACCATGGCGCTGTCGAAGCGCACCGAGTCTCCGGCCGCGGCGGCGGCCAGGGCGTCGGCGACGGCGCCGGCCGGCAGCATCCGCGGCCGCGCTTCCACGGCGGCCGGGGCAGCCAGGGCCCCGGCGAGTCCGAGGAGGGCGCACAAGACGATGGAGCGGCGGGCCGTCATCCTGCCCGCCGTGCGCTCTCAGGAGGCGCGGCAGCAGCGCCTCGGCCCCGGGCCGGTCCCCGAGGTCCCGGCTGAACCGCGCCCACAGGTGCGCGGCCTCCCCGTTTTTCCGGAGGGCGGGAGGGCCGGTCATGGCGGCGGCGAGGGCGCAGCCGCGCCGGCCTGACGGAGCCCCCCGCGGACCGCCGCAGCACCCCGGGGGGATCCGGGATGGCGGAACACCTGCCGTCCAGGGGGGCCGGGCCGCTTCTCCGGTGCGCGGGAATGAGCATGTTGGCGTCGTCGGTGGCGAAGATGCGGCGCGCGGACCGGCGCCGCCGGCCCCACGGTATCCGTTTTCCCGGATCGGCGATGCACGCGCTTCGAGTCGGGTCGTACGAAAGGAGTTGTCGACGTTGCGGGCAAGAATTGCCGGCCCCGGCGCTTTCGCCCGCCTTCGACCCAATGGTTACTTTCGAAGCAACCAGGACAGAGTCAGGGAAAAGCACCGAAGCACCCGGGAGTTGACGCCGATCGACATTTCACATGGGGCCTAACCGGCTCTC
>JAPOZF010000282.1 GCA_026706165.1 Gemmatimonadota bacterium | reverse complement strand
GACGGCCAGGTCAAGGCGGGGAAGGCGCCCGAGACGTTCGCGGATTTCTTCAGCGGTGTAGGTCATCGAAGTTCGCTCCCGCCAGCCGGGAGAGGGTAAGAAGATAGGTTCGGGCAGGCTGGTGAGCCACCGGCACGGGCAGGTCCGACAGCCTATAAGTTCAATCCAGCAAACAAGTTGTCGGATTCAGGAGGGGCCTTTAGATTAGACTGGCTGTAAACGTTCTCCCACAGTTTCGTTCACGGTCCGGGCCCCATCTCCCTGCTGCTCCCCTCCGAGACCCGGCTCCGGGCCTGAACCGACTCCCCCGTCGACATGGACCTCGTAGAGCCAATTCCCCCAGAACTGGAGGGGCACCTGCGCCGCAAGCTGCGCCCCGGCGAGCTGCTGATGGTGTTGCTGTCGTCGGACATCTCGCAGCAGGGCCGCTTCGACAGCTCCTGGCTGGCGATGACGGACGAGCGCCTCATGGTGCTGCGCTCGAACGGCGCCGGCATGGAGGAACTGGAGGAGGTCCCCCTCGCCAACATCGAGAAGGTTCGCACCAGGAGCTACGTCGGCAACGGCACCCTCGTCGTCGACCTGCCGGGGGGAAGCCGCGAGATCGTGCGCTTTTCCCAGGGTGCCTTCTTCAAGTTCTCCGCGGTTCCGCAGGTCGTCGAGGCCGCCCTCGTGCATCCGGCCGCCGAGGAAACCCCCGGCGAGGACGCCTCTCCGATACGCCGCGTCGAGCACTGCCGGACCTGCGGCCGCGCCCTGCGTTCGGGCTCGGCGGTATGCCCGAACTGCATCCGCAAGACCGAGACCTTCTGGCGGCTGCTCTCGTACATCCGACCGTACAAACGGATCGCCGCCGCCGGTTTCCTGCTGACCGTCACAGTCACCGCCATCAGCCTGCTGCCGCCGCTCCTGAACGAGAAGCTGATAGACGACGTTCTCACCCCGGTCATAATCGAGTACACCAGTCTCGAGGAAAGCGGCGCCTCGCTCGAGCGCTGGAGCCCTCCCGCCGAAGCGGTGACGCTGCTGGGCTGGATCGTCCTCGGCCTGCTGGGAATCCACCTCGGCCGCACCCTGCTCAACAGCCTGCGCAGCTACAGCCTCGGCTGGCTCGGGCAGCGCGTGGTGTACGACCTGCAGACGGAGATCTTCGAGTACCTGCAGTTCCTGTCGCTGAGCTTTTACAGCCGCATGAGCACCGGCCGGGTGATGAACCGCGTCACCGGGGACACCGACCGCATGCGCCGGTTCGTCACGCGCGGCTTTCAGGACATGGTGATCTCCGGCCTCACTGTCGTCGGAATCGGCGCAGTCCTCCTCTACAAGAACTGGCAGCTGGCCCTGCTGGCACTGGTGCCGACCTCGATGATCGCCGTGGGAACGGTCTTCTACACCCGGCGCGTTCACTGGGTCTACCACACGATCTGGCGGCGTGTCGCCACGCTCAACGCCCACCTCGCCGACACCATCCCCGGCGTCAAGGTGGTCAAGGCGTTCGCCCAGGAGGACCGGGAGCGCAGGCGCTTCGACCGGCGCAACGACCAGCTCGTCGATGCGCGCATGGCGTCGGTGAGGATGCGCTCCCTTTTCCTGCCGGGGATCGCCTTCTTCACTTCGGTGGGCTCGGTGATTCTCTGGTGGTTCGGCGGCCATCGCGTCCTCAACGCGACGCTGACACTCGGCGAGCTGCAGGCGTTCATCTCCTACATGATGATGTTCTACGTCCCGGTGGGAACGCTCTGCACCCTGTCCGACGACCTCGAGTCGGCCGCCACCTCGGCGGAACGGGTGTTCGAGATCCTCGACACCGAGCCGGACATCGTCGACGCCCCGGACGCAGTCGACCCCGGGGTCATCGCCGGCCGCGTCGAGTTCCGCGACGTCAGCTTCACCTACGACGGTTTCGCGCGCATCCTCGACCGCGTCTCCTTCACGGCCGAGCCCGGGGAGATGATCGGCATCGTCGGGCCGAGCGGGGCCGGCAAGTCGACGCTGGTCAACCTCGTCTCGCGGTTCTACGACGCCGCGGACGGCGCCGTCCTGATCGACGGAATCCCGGTTGCGGAGATGAAGCAGCAGCGGCTACGGGCCCAGGTCGGCGTGGTGCTGCAGGAGCCGCTGCTGTTCCAGGGCACCATCGCCGAGAACATCGGTTACGGCAGCCCGAAAGCGGAGCCGGAGGAGGTGATCGCCGCGGCGAGAGCGGCCAACGCCCACCAGTTCATCATGAACTTTCCGGACGGCTACGACACCGAGGTGGGGGAGCGCGGGGGGCGGCTGTCGGGCGGCGAGCGCCAGCGGATCTCCATCGCCCGGGCCCTGATCGGCGACCCGCGCATCCTGATCCTCGACGAAGCGACCAGTTCCGTCGACACCGAAACGGAGTACGAGATCCAGGAGGCACTGGAGAGACTGATCGCCGACCGCACCACCTTTGCCATCGCCCACCGCCTGTCGACCCTCAAGAACGCCGACCGCCTGCTGGTGCTGGAGCGCGGCAGGGTAGCCGAAGTCGGCACCCATGCCGAGCTGCTCGAGCGCGAGGACGGGGTCTACCGCAGGCTCGTAGATATGCAGTCGGAACTCGCCAGGGTGCGGGCGCTGTAGGAGGGATGCCATGGCCGGGCCGCAAACCGACGGCTCCATGCTGGATGAGACAGGGGTGAGGCTGGCGCGCAACGCCGCGGGTCAGCTCTGCCTGTCGGCGGCGGGGAAATCGTTCGCCGACGTCGGGGTGCGCCGCGCTTTTCCGCTGGAACACCCTTTCCGCTACATCTCCTTCATGGACGGGGAAGGGACGGAAATCGGGATGATCCGCGATCTCGAGGGGCTGGAGCCGGCGAGCCGGGAGATGCTGAGAGAGGCGTTGCACCGCACCTACTTTCTCCCGGTGGTCGAGGGGATCCCCCATATCCGGGAGGAGTACGGCGTCATCCTCGCCGACCTGGAGACCTCCAGCGGCCCGCGGCGGATCGAGATCCGCGGCTACCGCCGCAACGTCCGGCCCCTGTCCAGGGGCCGCGCCCTCATCGAGGACGTCGACGGCAACCGCTACGAGCTGCGCGACTGGTCGCGGCTGCCGAAGCGGACCCGTGAGATACTAGGTCTGTAGGCAAAGGTCCCGCCGCGGCCGGCGGCAGCGTTCTTCCAGGAAAGGGCCGGACCGGGATCAGCTCCCGCCGGAGAAGAAGCCCCGCATCTTCTCCATGCCGACGCGCACCGTTTCGGCCGGGTCCCGCGCCCACCACTCGCGGTTGAACAGCTCGAGCGAGACGTACCCCGAGTAGCCGCTGGCGACGGCCTGCCATTCCATCTCCCGCAGCGGCCCGGCGCCGTCGCCTGGCATGACGCGGTCGGCGTCCCCCTGCTGCGGCAGGGGCGGCTTCGGGGGGACGTCGTTCCAGTGCCAGATGGCGACGCGGCCGCCGGGGACGGAGGCGATCTCCGCGGCCGAGCCGCCCCCGCGCAGGATATGGAAGGGGTCCATCACCACCCGTGCCTCGGGATGGTCCGCGGCGCGGGCGATCTCCCAGGCCTGGGTGATGGTGTGGACCGAGCCTGCGAACCCGAGGAACTCCATCGCCGGCCAGATCCGGAACTGCTCCCCGAGCTCGATCAGCTCCCGGTACTGCTCGCCGGCTGCGCCGAGGTCGCACGGCTCCAGCGGCGGCGAGGCGACGATGCGCCCAGCCCCGATGGCCGCGGCCTGCTCCATGCGCCTCCCGGCTTCGGCCAGGGCGGCGGCGTGCTCCTCTCCGCGGGAGCCGAGCCAGCCGTGCACGGCGATGACCCCGGGGACCTCGAGGCCGCCCTCCTCCAGCGCCCCGCGAACCTCGGCGAGGGACCCCCCGGCCTGGAGGAAGGCGTCGATGTCGTCGCTCCACAGCTCGATGGCGACGAAACCGGCCCCGGAAGCGAGGCGGATCTTGTCGAGCAGCGGGACGGGCAGGATGGTGCTGGTGTTGAGACAGTACTGGAAACGCGGCATCGGGATCTCCAGCGTGGGGAAGCGGACCGGTTCGGTCAGGCGACGTGCAGGTAGTCGCGGCCCTCGGCGAGGGCCGCGCGCTGAAGCTCGCGGCGAATCTCGCCCCGGGCACCCCGCGAGGCAACCGCGGCCAGCAGCATCGGGTTGCGGCAGCGGCGCCAGCGCCCGGCGAACTCCCCTGCCGAAATGATGGCGACCCGGCGCAGGGTGCGGCCGATCTTGGCCGGGTCGATGTCGATGAAGGCGGCGAGGGGGCATCCACCCCTGACCAGGTGCTTGGAAAGGCGCCTGCCGGTCTTTCCCGCGCCCCAGATGAAGACGGCGTCGCGCCCCCGCAGCGGCCCTGCGAGCAGGTAGTGGGCCTTGGCGCGGAGGAAGTTCTCGACGGAGTAGCGGCCGTCGGTGCGGGTGAGGCGTCCGGGGTGCTCGCGCCAGCGCAGCAGCACCTCGGGGACCTTGGCGAAGCGGACCCCGGCGGCGGCAAGGCGCAGCCACAGATCGTAGTCCTCGGCCCAGCCGCGGTCCTCGTATCCCCCGGCTTCCTCCAGGACGCTCCGGCGAACGCAGGCGCCGGGGTGGGTGATCGGGCTTTCGACGAAGATCTCCCTGACGATCTCCTCGTGGGTCCGCAGCCGGTTCTGCCATTCGAGGTACAGGCGCATGCCCTCGCCGACCTGCCCCGGCGGGAATCCCTCGACCAGACAGCCGGCGACCCCGAGCCCGGGGTCGTCCCGAAGCATTTCCAGCTGCTTCTCCAGGCGTTCAGGGAGCGAGACGTCGTCGGCGTCCATGCGGGCGACGAAGGGAGCGCGGCAGTGACGCAGGCCGGCGTTGAGCGCCGCGACCAGGCCGCCGTGTTCCCGGGCCACAGGGCGGACGCGGGGGTCGCGGGAGGCCGCCTCCCGCAGGATGCGCCCGCTTGCGTCTTCGGAGCCGTCGTCGACGGCGACGATCTCGGTGTCGTGCAGGGTCTGCCCGCAGATGCTTCGCAGCGCCTCGGCAAGGGTCTCTTCGGCGTTGTGCACCGGCATCAGTACGGAAACCCGCGGCTGGGACATGTCAGTTTTCAGCCGAGGCCGTGAATGGAAGCAGCAGGGTGAACTTCACCTTTCGGACTCGAGCCGGGAATGGCAACGAAAGGGCCGAACGGGGTCGGGGAAGGCAGGCATGCGATCCCGGCCGATGGACCGTTGCGGTTTTGCGAGTATGCGGGTCCGGCATCTATGCGGCCAGCACCTATGCGGCCAGCACCTATATTGAATGGCTCGGCAAGTAACGGGAAAACCAGCAAGGGTCTCCGTGATCCACCTGAAATCCGCCAGGGAAATCGAGAAGATACGCGCCAGCTGCCGCATCGCCGCCGAGGCGATGATGCGGGTCCGTGAGGCTGTCGCTCCGGGAGTGAGCACCGCCGAGCTGGACGCCGTGGCCGACTCCTACATCCGCAGCCGGGGGGCCGTGGCAAGCGCCAAGGGATACCGCGGCTACCCGGCCAGTATCTGCGTCTCGATCAACGAGGTCATCGTCCACGGGATTCCCGGCCGGCGCCGGCTCGCCGAAGGGGATATCGTCGCCGTCGACATCGCCGCCAGGAAGGACGGCTTTCACGGCGACATGAACGTCTCCTTCGCGGTCGGCGAGACCTCGGGCGAGGCGCGCGACCTGCTGATGACGACCCGCGAGGGGATGGAGATCGGCCTGCGCGCCTGCGAGGCCGGCAGGCGGCTCGGGGATGTCGGCCACGCGATCCAGGAGTTCGTCGAAGGCAGGGGCTACTCGATCGTGCGGGAATACTGCGGCCACGGCATCGGCCGGGATTTCCACGAGGAGCCCCAACTGCTGCATTTCGGCACCCCGGAAACGGGGCGGCGGCTGCAGCCTGGTGTCGTGTTCACGGTGGAGCCGATGGTCAACGCCGGCGGGCCGGAGGTGCGCCTCCTCGACGACGAATGGACGGCGGTCACTCTGGACGGAAGTCTCTCCGCCCAGTTCGAGCACACCGTGGCGGTTACCGCAGAGGGCCCCGACGTGCTGTCGCGATTCGACGACCTGCCGTTCTGAACGGCGTTTGCCGAATCCCGGGCGGCTCCTAGATTTTGTCGTTGCAATCCGTTACCGGAGTTCAGGCGTCGGCCGCGTCAGCCCGGAGAGAACGCGGCCCCGGGCTGCAGGAGGGATGCAGGCCCGGCCCCGGGCCTCGACTGCCGGGATGGCACCCAAGCCAAAAGGAAACCGAGATGGCGCAGAATTTAAGGTCCCGCAACGATGAGGAAGCGACCGATTTTTCGACCTTCGATTCGGGAAGCACACGCGAGCTGGAAGTGGAGGACGTCTGCTGCATCACCGGCGAGGAGGTGCCGGCCAGCTTCTGCCGGTTCCCCGATTATCGGCGGGGAACGATGATGGTGATGTCGAAGAAGCATGCGATCGAGCACCTGCGAAAAGGGACCACCATCGAGAAGTTCAAGGAGGTTCTGGTCGAACGACACGGAGAAGAGGTCCTCGAGGAATACTGACCGAGGAACAGCCTGACGGCGCTCTCGGCGTCTTCCTCCAGCGCGACCGGAAGCCGCCAGCCTGCCCGGTCTGCGGTCGCCCCCGCTCCCTTCCCACCTGATTCCCCGCCGCGCCCGCGGCGGTTTCAGACCCTGTCCAGCAACATCTGAATCTCCTCCCCCAGCGCGGAGAAGGGGGAGAAGCGCCCCGACCGGTCGCGCGGCACCCCGCGGTGCACGGCCCGGGTTTTACCCTCCTGGTCGATGACGACCGTCAGCGGGATGGCGACCATCGGGGAGGATTCGTAGTTGCGCATCCAGCGCATTTCCGCGTCGAAATAAATCGGGTAGTTGATTCCGTACTCTCCCATGAAGCGGCGCAGCCTGGCGTCGATCTGTTGAGGGGTGCCGTGTTCGCTTACCGCGATTCCGACGATGGCGACCTCGTCCTCGGCGAACCCCTGGCGCAGCTTGACGAGGTCGGGGATTTCGATGCGGCAGGGCCCGCACCAGGTCGCCCAGAAATTTATCACGAGCACCTTGCCCCTGTGGGCTTCCGGCCTGAAGTCGGCGGCGTCGCCGACGGCGCCGGTCTTGGGCGCAGGGGCCGTCTCCGTGGTGTCGGCGCCGCTGCAGCCGGACACCCCGAGGAGGGCGGCCAGAAGGGGAGGGAAAAAGTGCTTCACCCTGGTGCGACGTGCGGTTACTCGATGCATGGCGTCGAATATATGGGCGGCCAGTGGGGGCGGCCACCGATGGGCAGGCGCAAACCCCGGGGGGATGCCGCCCGGGACTTCTGGAGCGAACGGATCCCGGACAGCAATCCGATCCGTTCTGCGTTCTTCGATGTAAAGGAGTGGCATGGTCTCCGGGTACGGCACCAAATTGGCGATGCCGCAGCAGGGCGTACCCAGCTGGCCGGCGTTGACCGGCTATTTCGTGAAAGGCCGGCTCGCCGGGATCTCCTCCCGGAAAGGCACGGGCTGGCTCGACCATACGGCCAGCGGTGACGGCTCACGCCAGCTGCAGATGGCCGTCAACATCTTCGTCTTCGCGTTGACTCAGGAAGGGTCGATGACCCAGCGCCTCATGCAGATGGTCAACTGACCGTCTGCACTGAAGTGGACGCCGGGATCTGCACCTCGCAATGCGGCAAACGATTGCCTGTGGACAAGCAGGCCTGTCGAGACCGGCTCAGGCCCGCGCGGGAACTCCCTTCGCATGGTTCGGCGCTTCGGTAAGCCAGGGCTTCTCCGGCTCGATCAGCGTTCCCACCGCCTTCAGCAGCTCGTCCGACGGATTGACCCGCAGCGACCGCGAGCGCACCACCGCGTCGTTGCCACTCCCGTTCCTCAGGTGGATCAGCAGCTCGCAGTTCCCGGTGTGCTGCTCGACCAGCCGGCGCAGGCGCTGCAGCAGGTCGGAGCTGCTTTCGTCGTCCAGCTTGAGGACGAAGTTCACAGCCTTCGTCAGTTTCTGCCGCGCCTCGGCGAGGGGGATCAGCGACTCGGCCTGGAGGCCGAGGTTGCCGTTGCGGCGCGACACGCGGCCTTCGGCGAGCACCGCCTGCCCCTGCTCGATCAGCGAGCGGAAATTTGCATAGGCGTCGGAGAAGAAGACGACGTCGGTCCTGGCGCCCTGGTCCTCGATGGTCGCGAAGGCGATGCTCTGGCCGCGGCGGTCCGTCGAGGTGCTGACGCGGGTGATGAGGCCGCCGATGCGCACCGAAGCCCCGTCGGCGTAGCGTTCGAGCTTCCCGATCGGAGTGGCGAAGAAGCGCAGGTCCCTGGCGTGCTCGTTAAGGGGGTGGCTCGAGACGTAGAACCCAAGCAGCTCGCGCTCGCGTTCGAGGCGTTCCGACTGGCTCCACTCCGCGGTTTCGGGAAGCGACGGCTTGTCGACCCGGGCGGCCATGTTGCCGGCGTCGTCGAAGAGGCTTCTCTGGCCGCGCAGCTTCTGCTCGTTGAAGATCTGGGCGTTCCTCAGCACCAGGTCGAGGCTCTCGAGCATCTGGGCGCGGTGCGTCGACGGGCGGTCGACGGCGCCGGCGGCGATCAGGGACTCGACCACCCGCCTGTTTACCGCCTTGAGGTCGAGGCGCTGGCAGAGGTCGAACAGGTCGGCGAACCTGCCCCCGTCCGCCCGGGCCTCGAAGATCGCCTGCGCCGCCCCTTCGCGGACATTCTTGATCGCCGACAGACCGAAGCGGATGCCCTCCGGGGTCGGGGCGAAGTCGGGGGCGCTCTCGTCGACGTCCGGGGGCAGCACCGGCAGGTCCATGTTCCGGCACTCCTCGAGCAGCACCGTCAGGCGGTCGG